>NZ_JSYI01000026.1:0-90631 GCF_001023515.1 Diaphorobacter sp. J5-51
CTGGACAACAGTATGGACGAAATCAATACGTAACGCGAACAGCGCCTAATTAAATAGCATCAACGCAACAAGCCCAGCGCGAAGGGCAGGCTCACCACCCCCAGCACGGTGGACAGCGTGACCAGGCCTGCGACATACGCGCCGTTGTAGCCCATGCGTGCGGCGAGTACATAGCAGGTGGATGCGGTGGACACGGCGCAGAACGCCATCAGCACCGAGGTCTGTATGGCGTCCAGCCCCAGCAGATGCGCGAACCCCCAGGCGATCAGCGGCTGCGCGAGGTGGCGAATGGTCAGCACCGACACGGACAGCAGCTTGCTGCGCGTGAGCAGGCCGAACTGCATGCCCGCGCCCGCCGCCATGAGCCCCAGCGCCAGCGACGCGGCGCTGATGCGACCCACCGTGGGCTCCAGCCACGGCGGGATGCGAAAGCCCAGCAGGTTGGCCGCCAGCCCCGTCGCCGTGGCGATGATCAGCGGGTTGCGCAGCAGTTCGCGCACGAAGCCCTGCTGGCCGCCGCGCGCCATGGGCCACACGGCGGCCACGTTCAGCAGCGGTACGCACACGCCAATCAGCACCGCCACCATGAGCAGGCCCTGCGCACCCGCCAGGCGCTCGGCCAGGGCCAGCACGATGAAGGAGTTGAAGCGGAAGGCCACCTGCGCCGCCGCCGCGTGGTCGCGCCGGTCGATGTGCCTGCCCAGCCAGGGCAGGTGCGGCAGGCTGTAGGCCAGCACCACGCCGCACAGGCCCGTGCCCACGCCGGCCACCACCAGGCCGGTGGCCTCGCCCACGTTGATGGGGCTCTTGACGATGGACTGGAACAGCAGCACCGGGAACAGCAGGTAATACACCAGGCTTTCCACCGGCTGCCAGACGGAGCGGTTGAGGGGCGTGTAGCGGCACAGCAGGTAGCCGAACAGGATCAGCGAGAAATCCGGGAGAAGAAGCTGCACGTAACTCACGGCGCGCAGCATACCGTGGCGCTGTAGGCCGGCGGCGCGAATGATTGGGGAAACTCCCAACAAATCAGCGCGGCGCCCGCGGTGGTCAAAGCGGCATGGCACCGTAGGATCGCCGCCTACCCCCTGTTTTTTCCACCAAACACAATTTGATGAGGAGATTTCGCATGCAACGTCGCAACCTGCTGGCTTTGGCGCTGGCGGCCACCGCGGGCACCGCCTTCGCCCAGGGCTACCCCAACAAGCCCGTCAAGCTGCTGGTGCCCTTCGCGCCCGGCGGCACCACCGACATCATCGCCCGCGTGATCGCCGACCCACTGTCGCGCGCGCTCGGCCAGTCGGTGGTGGTGGAGAACCGGGGCGGCGGCGGCGGCGTGATTGGCGCGCAGGAAACGGCGCGCGCAGCACCCGATGGGTACAACCTGGGCGTGGCCACCGTGTCCACCACGGCGGCCAATCCGGCCATCAACTCCAAGATCCCGTACAACCCGATCACGGACTTCACGCCCATCATCAACATCGCGGCCACGCCCAACATCATCGCGGTGCATCCCAGCTTCCCGGCCAAGGACTACAAGTCCTTCCTGGCGGAGATCCAGAAGAACCCCGGCAAGTACTCGTACGCGTCCTCGGGCACAGGCGGCATCGGCCACCTGCTGATGGAGCTGTACAAGAGCCTCACCAACAGCTTCGTCACGCACATCCCCTACCGCGGCGCGGGTCCGGCACTCAACGACACCGTGGCGGGTCAGGTGCCCATCATCTTCGACAACCTGCCCTCAGCGTTGCCTTTCATCAAGAGCGGCAAGCTCGTGCCCATCGTGGTGTCCGCGCCGCAGCGCGTGGCGGCACTGCCCAATGTGCCCACCTTCAAGGAAGTGGGTCTGGAGCCGGTGAACCGCATGGCCTACTACGGCATTCTGGGTCCCAAGAACCTGCCCAAGGAGGTGGTGGACAAGATCAACGGCGGCGTGAAGAAGGCGCTGGAAGATGCCGCCGTGCGCAAGCGCATCGAGGACACCGACTCGATCATCGTCGCCAACACGCCCGAGCAGTTCGCCGAGCAGATCAAGGCCGAGTTCGGCGTGTACAAGCAGGTGGTGCAAAAGCAGAAGCTCACGCTGGAATAAGCGCGTCCCCAGCCCTCTGAAAAACGCCCGCCTACCGCGGGCGTTTTTTTGGTGCTATGGTTTTCGCCATGTTGCCCGACAGCCAGAACGCCATAGACCCCTTCATCGACGCCCTGTGGCTGGAGGACGGCCTGTCGCGCAACACGCTGGCCGCCTACCGCCGGGACCTCACGCTGTATGCCCAATGGCTGGCGCAGCAGAACCCTCCGCTGGCGCTGGATGCCACGGCCGAGCACCACCTGCAGGGCTACTTCGCTGCCCGCCACGCGCAAACGCGCGCCACGTCGGCCAACCGCCGCCTCACCGTGCTGCGGCGCTACTTCCACTGGGCATTGCGCGAGCGGCGCATTGCAGCCGATCCCACAGTGCGCCTGCAGGCCGCGCGCCAGCCGCTGCGCGTGCCCAAGACGCTGACGCAGGCGCAGGTGGAGGCCCTGCTGCATGCGCCGGACGATGCCACGCCGCTGGGCCTGCGCGACCGCACCATGTTGGAGCTGATGTACGCGAGCGGCCTGCGCGTAAGCGAGCTGGTCACGCTGAAAACCTTCCACCTGGGGCTGGCTGAAGGCGTGCTGCGCGTCATAGGCAAGGGCGGCAAGGAGCGGCTGGTGCCCTTTGGCGAGGAGGCGCACCGCTGGCTGCAGCGCTACCTGGCCGAGGGGCGTGGCGCCATCCTGGGCGGGCAGCAAACGGATGACCTGTTCGTCACGCAGCGCGGCGCGGCCATGTCGCGCGTGATGTTCTGGGTCATCGTCAAGAAATGCGCGCAGGCTGCAGGCATCACCGCGCCGCTGTCGCCCCACACGCTGCGCCATGCCTTTGCCACGCACCTGTTGAACCACGGTGCGGACCTGCGCGTGGTGCAACTGCTGCTGGGCCACGCCGACATTTCCACCACCACCATCTACACCCACGTGGCGCGCGAGCGGCTGAAGGCGTTGCATGCGCAGCACCATCCGCGCGGTTGAAGGGGCATGGCGCGGAGTGCCGGCGGACAGCGGCAAACGGGTGAAAAATCGCGCTCTTTCTTGAAACTCTGGAGTTGCAATGACAGATTCCGTGCGCCGTCGCGTGCTGGCCTCCCTCGCGCTGGCTGCCGCGCTGCCCCTGGGCGCGCAGGCCCAGACTTGGCCCGCCAAGCCCATCCGCATCGTCGTGGCCTATCCCGCGGGCGGCGTCAGCGACGTGGTCGCCCGCGCGTTGGGCGACAAACTGTCCGAACGCCTGGGCACGCCCGTGGTGGTGGAGAACAAGGCCGGCGCGGGCGGCACCATCGGCATGGACGCGGTGGCTAAGGCGGCGCCCGATGGCTACACGCTGGGCTTCTCGGCGATCAGCCCGCTGGTGCTCAACCCGCACCTGGGCACGCCGCCGTACGACGCAACGCGCGACATCGTGCCCGTGGCCAGCGTGATGTACTCGCCCGTGCTGTTGTTGGGCACGCAGGCCGCCAAGGAGCGTGACTTCCGCAGCCTGCTGGCGACCGCCAAGGCGCAGCCGGGCCAGGTGCGATGGGCCACATCGGGGCTGGCGTCGCTGGGCCACATCATGCTGGAACACATCATGCAGGGCAGCGGCGTGCAGATCACGCACGTGCCCTACAAGGGCGGCGGGCAACAACTGAACGATGCGCTTTCGGGTCAGTTCGAGGTGCTGTCCACCAACGCCGGCCCGGCCGTGATGCAGCAGATCAAGGCGGGCAAGCTGCACCCGCTGGCCGTGGGTGCGCCCGCGCGGCTGACCACCCTGCCGAACGTGCCCACGCTGGGCGAACTGGGCCTGCCCGCGGCCAACCTGAATTCGGTGTTCGGCATGTTCGCGCCAGCGGGCGTGCCGGCCGCGGTGCTGGAGCGCTTGAATGCCGAGATCAACCGTGCGCTGGCGCTGCCCGACATCCAGGCGCGCCTGGAGGCTTCGGACAACGTGCCCACGGGCGGCAGCGCCGAGGCATTTCGCCGGCAGATCGCGGCGGAGTCGCAGAGCAACGCGCGCATCATCCGCGCCGCCAACATCCGCCTGAACTGAAGCGGCCCTGGGCGCGCCGGCCGGCCCGCGCGCAGGGGGCATCGGGTTTATTCGTCGGCCGTCAGGCTCTCGGCCCAGGCCAGTGCCTGCAGGTGGGCCCAGTTGACCTGGCGGTTGGACAGGTGCAGCGCTTCGGCCGTGCGCGCGAAAGCCTCGTCGTCACCGCTTTCGCAGGCCTTGGTGAGTTCGAGGAAGGGGGCGAACACACCCTTGTTGTGCAGCAGTGCGTCAAGCACCGGCTGGGGCAGGGCCACCGTTTCCAGGGCGCGCTCCAGCGGCACGCCCAGCATCGCGTCCAGTAGCGAGAAGACACCCACCACGAAGGCGTTGTCGCATTCCTCGGGGAGCAGCAGCTCGGCGGCCAGCAGTTCCATCAGGCGGCCGCGCACCACGGCCGTCTGGCCCACGGCGGGCGGCGAGCCGNAGCGGAACAGCTTCTTCAGGCCCAGGATCATCACCGCGTGACGGAACGAGGTCACCTCGCACGACAGGCCGAAGCCCGAGGAATTGATGAAACGCAGCAGGTTGAAGGACAGCGTGGGGTCCTTCTTGAGCAGCTCCTCGATCTCTCCGGTGCTGGCCTGCTGGCGCACCAGGTTGATGAGCTGGATGATGGTTGCCTGCGAGGGGCGGATGGTTTGCGCCTTGACCAGCGAGGGCTGCGCGAACCAGTAGCCCTGGAACAGCTTCACGCCCAGCGAAGCCATGCGCTGGTACTGTTCGGCCGTTTCTACCTTCTCGGCCACCAGCGTGGCCTGCGAGTGGGCCTGGGCGAACTTCACGAGCGGCTCGGCGAGCTCCGGCTTGAAGGCCTGCATGTCCAGCTTGATGAACGAGGCCAGAGGCACCCAGCTGCTGTAGGCGCGCCGCAGCACGTCCTGGTTGAAGGCCAGCCGAAAGCCGCGCGCGCGCACCGCTTGCAGCGTGGGGATGTACTGCTCGATCTGCTCGGCCGTGGCCTGGGTGCCGAGCGTGGGTACTTCCAGCACCACTTTCTCGGGGTGGATCAACTCCAGGTGTCCGCCGGCCAGGCTGTCATGCGTGCAATTGATGAAGACGGTTTTCTTGCCCACCAGCGCCTCGGAGCCCGCATACGACAGCGCGTTGAACAGCAGCGCGGCATCGCTGGCGGCGGTGTGCGCGTCCGCGGCGGTGGACCGGTCGAACAGTTCGTAGCCAAAGACGGTGCGCTGTTCGTCCAGGATGGCCTGTCGTGCGATGACGACCTGGTTCTGCGCCTCGGTGGCCTCGGGTGATGGCTGGGCGGAATCGGCGGGGAGCTGTGCGGCGGTGTCTGGAAGGCTCGACATGGATGGCGTGGGAAGTTCGTTGGATTCTAGGAGGTCGGCGCGGCAGTGGCTCAGGCGGGCGCCATCTGGTCCGCCCAGGCCAGGGCTTGCAAGTGGGCCCAGTTGATCTGCTGGTTCGTCAGGTGGAGCGATTGGGCGATCTGGTCGAAGGTGTGGTCGTCGCTGGTCTCGCAGGCTTCGGCCAGTGTCAGCAGCTGGCCGTACACGTTGCTGCGTTGTAGCAGGGCAGTGGACAGCTCTTCGGGCAGGTTGAGCAGCCCCACGGCGGAGGCCAGCGGCATGCCGAGCATCTGGTCCAGCATGGAGAAGATGCCGATCACGAACGCCTGGTCGGCTTCTTCGGCGGGCAGAAATTCCTGGGCCAGCAGTTCCATGAGGCGGCCGCGCACCACGGCCGTCTGCCCCACGGCCGGGGGCGTGCCGCCGCTGCGCACCGCCGTGAGCAGCAGGGCGGCCCAGCGGAACAGCTTCTTGAGTCCCAGCAGCAGCACCGCCTGGCGAAAGGAGGTGATCTCGCGCGTCATGCCCAGCCCCGCGGAGTTGATCAGGNGTCGGCCAGCGGCAGCCAGGGCGCGTAGGTGGACTCCAGCACCGTGTGGTTGAAGGCGAGGTGAAAGCCGCGGCTGCGCAGCGCCTGCAGGATGGGAAGCCGCGCATGCACCTCGGTCGCGGCCACGTGGCCCAGCGGAGGGATCTCCAGCACCACCTTGTCGGGGTTCACCAGTTCCAGGTGCCCGCCCGTCAGGCTTTCGTGGGTGCAGTTCACGAAAATCAGCATCTTGCCCATCAGCTCTTCGGTGCCCGCATGCGACAGCGCGGTGAAGACCAGGATCACGTCGCTGGCGGCCGTGTGGCCGACGGTGGAGCGCGAGCGGTTGAAGAGTTCGTAGCCGACGACCGCCTGCTGGCCGTTCATGATGGCCTGCCGGGCGATCATGGAGCCGGTGCTGCCAGCCTGGGAGGCGCCGGCCGCCGAGGGAGAAGCGGGAGGTGTGGAGTTCGTCATGGAATGCCTGGGCGTGTGCGGGATACCGGGCGATGCGGATGCCCGCCGCAGGCGCGAGGGCTGGCGGCAGCGGCGTGGCGTATCGCTGCTGGCATTGTAGGGAAGAACCCCCGATGGCTCGGGGATGGCAGTGCGGCTGGAGGCGATTCAGCCGTGCTGCAGCCAGCGCATCTCCGCCTCGCTGAAACCGGCGGCGCGGCGTGCCGCCTCGTTCAGCGGCGGCTTCGGGCGGGGGGCTTCGTAACGCTGGACCAGCGCGGCGTAGTGCGCCACGGGGTCCAGTCCGTCGCGCGTGCACAGCCAGCCGTACCAGTGGTTGCCGATGGCCACGTGGCCCACTTCCTCGCGCAGGATGGTGTCCAGGATCGCCACGGCGGCCAGCGCGTCCGGTGTACCGACCTGGCGCAGCTTGTGCTGGATCAGCGGCGTGGCATCCAGTCCGCGCGCCTCCAGGGTGCGCGGCACCAGGGCCATGCGCGCCACGATGTCGTCGGCCGTCTTCTCGCACATGCTCCACAGGCCCTGGTGCGCGGGAAAGTCGCCATAGTCATGGTGCAGTTGCCGGCGCAGGTGGTCACGCAGCAGGAAAAAATGCTTCGCCTCCTCGGCCGCCACGCGCAGCCAGTCGCGGTAGAACGTCTCGGGCATGCCGGCAAAGCGCCAGATGGCGTCCAGCGCGAGGTTGATGGCGTTGAACTCGATATGGGCGATGGCGTGGATCAGCACCGCGCGCCCCTCGGGCGTGGCGGGCGAGCGGCGTGCCACGGCGGTGTGGTGCAGCAGCTGCGGCCGCGCGGGGCGGCCGGGCAGGGTGTCGGCGGGCGGGGCGGTGAGACGCATTTCCGTCGCTATTGAAATGCGAGCTGCTTGCGCATACATATCCAGCGCTGCGGCCGATTTTTCTTCAGGGTCGCAGAGGCGCAAGACCTCCAGGGCACGTTGGCGAAGCTCCATCCCTACAATTCTAGGTTCCCCCTACACAAACAACGGAGACAGACAAGCGATGGCGATCTATGAACTCGACGGCGTGGCGCCGCAGGTGGCCGCATCGGCCTGGGTGGCCGACAGTGGCCAGGTGATGGGCGACGTGGTGCTGGGCGAGGACGCCAGCGTATGGTTCGGCACCGTGGTGCGTGGCGACACGGCGCGCATCACCATCGGCGCGGGCACCAACGTGCAGGACGCGAGCGTGCTGCACGCCGACATCGGCCAGCCGCTGGTGATCGGTGAGCGCGTCACCGTGGGCCACCAGGTCATGCTGCATGGCTGCACCGTCGGGGATGAATCACTGATCGGCATTGGCGCCATCGTGCTCAACGGCGCGAAGATAGGCCGCAACTGCCTGGTGGGCGCCGGCTCGCTGGTCACCGAGGGCAAGGAGTTTCCCGACGGATCGATGATCCTGGGCAGTCCGGCCAAGGTGGTGCGCCAGCTCACGCCCGAGCAGATCGAAGGGCTGCGCCAGAGTGCGCGGCATTACATGGAAAACGCGCGCCGCTTCAAGGCGGGTCTGCGCAAGCTGGGGTAATAGCCCGGCCATTGATTGACTGGAAATACTGCGTGTCCGAACTGCACAAGTTTTTGTTTGATGGCCTGCCCGTGCGCGGCATGATCGTGCGCCTGACCGACGCCTGGACAGAGCTGCTGCGCCGCCGCGCGGCCAACACCGAAACGGGGCCATACCCCGCGCCCGTGAGCGAACTGCTGGGTGAGATGGCCGCCGCCGGCGTGCTGATGCAGTCGAACATCAAGTTCAACGGTGCGCTGGTGCTGCAGGTCTTTGGTGACGGCCCCGTCAAGCTGGCCGTGGCCGAGGTGCAGTCCGACCTGAGCCTGCGCGCCACCGCGTCGGTGTCGGGCGAACTGCCCGCGAACGCGGGCCTGCCGGACATGGTGAACGTGGGCGGCGGCGGGCGCTGCGCCATCACGCTGGACCCCAAGGACCGTCTGCCAGGCCAGCAGCCCTACCAGGGTGTGGTGCCGCTGTATGGCGACCACCAGGAAAAGCTGCACAAGCTCAGCGACGTGCTGCAGCACTACATGCTGCAGTCCGAGCAGCTCGATACCACGCTGGTGCTGGCTGCCAACGACCAGGTGGCGGCGGGCCTGCTGATCCAGCGCATGCCCCTGAAGGGCGAAGCCAACCTGGCCGGCGGCCATGGGCGCGAGGATGAGGACCAGATCGGCCGCAACGAGGACTACAACCGTATCGCCACCCTGGCGAGCAGCCTCACGCGCGAGGAGCTGCTCACGCTGGACGTGGACACCATCCTGCGCCGCCTGTTCTGGGAGGAAAAACTGCTGCGCTTTGCGCCTCAGCAGGGCGATAGCGGCCCGCGCTTCGCGTGCTCCTGCAGCCGCGAGCGTGTGGGCAACATGCTGCGCAGCCTGGGCACGGAAGAGGTCGAGAGCATCCTGGAGGAGCGTGGCAACATCGAGGTGGGCTGCGAATACTGCGGCCAGCAGTACCACTTCGACCCGGTGGATGCCGCGCAGCTGTTCACCGATCCGCACAAGCAGCCGCCCGCGCCGTCGCGCATGCAGTGATCCAGGCGGCCGCTCTGGGCGGCTTCTGCGAGCCAGCCTGCGCGCCGTGGCGCTGCAGGCGGTCGCGCTTCAACGAGCGTGAAGCGTCCGCCTCACGCCCCCGCACCCAGGCCGCGCAGCGCGGTGAACAGCCGGTGCTCGCACTGGGGCTCCACGCATTCTTCGCAACCCCAAGCGCGCAGCCGAGGACGGCTGGGTTCCGACTCCAATTCGGCTTCTGCGCTTGATGGGCAAGCGCGAGCAGCTATTAAATCAATAGCGTTTAGTGCGTTGCGAAGTTGCGCCGCTGGCGGCCCGTACAGCACCTGATAGGCCGTGCCGGCCTGGGCCAGCGCGGCGCGCAGTAGCAGCTCATGTGCATCGGGAAGGTCCAGTGCGCACAGCAGCGTGAGGTCCGCCGGCAGGGCTGGCAGATCGGGGCCGGCCGCCGCGACTGCGAGCGCGGGATAGTGCTGTGCGATGCCGTCGCGCAAGGCGGTGCAGGCGGGCGCGTGCGCGCCCAGGATGGCGATGCGCACCGCCGCAGCGCCGGGCACGGGGCCGGGCGAGGGGCTCACTTGCGGGCCGGCGTGACGTGCACGTAGATCTCGCCAGGCTTGACCATTCCCAGTTCGCTGCGCGCCTTTTCCTCGACCATCTCCAGGCCGTCCTTCAGGTCCTGCACTTCGGCGGCCAGGCGCTCATTGGCCTGGCGCGCCTGCGCATTCGCCGCCTGCTGGGCGGCGATCTGCCGGCGCATGTCCTCTACATGGCCGACACTGCCGCGCCCGGTCCACAGCTGCGCGTGGATCCCCACGAGGAGCAGCAGCAGGGCGAGCGGAACGATGCGTGTGCCCATGGCGGGGCGCAGCGGCGCGGGTGGGCTTAGCGCAGGTTGTAGAACGCGGCGCGGCCGGGATAGAAGGCGATGTCGCCCAGGTCTTCTTCGATGCGCAACAGCTGGTTGTACTTGGCGATGCGGTCGGAGCGCGAGAGCGAGCCGGTCTTGATCTGGCCGGCGTTGGTGCCCACGGCGATGTCGGCGATCGTCGAGTCCTCGGTCTCGCCCGAGCGGTGGCTGATCACGGCGGTGTAGCCGGCGCGCTTGGCCATCTCGATGGCGGCGAAGGTCTCGGTCAACGTGCCGATCTGGTTGATCTTGATGAGGATCGAGTTGGCGATGCGCTTGTCGATGCCTTCCTTCAGGATCTTGGTGTTGGTCACGAACAGGTCGTCGCCTACCAACTGCACGTTCTGGCCCAGGCGCTCGGTCAGGGTCTTCCAGCCGTCCCAGTCGCCTTCGGCCATGCCGTCTTCGATGGAGATGATGGGGTACTTGTCGCACCAGGTGGCGAGCATGTCGGTCCACTGCTGGGCGGTCAGGCGCAGGCCGCCTTCGCCTTCCAGCACGTACTGGCCGTCCTTGTAGAACTCGCTGGCGGCGCAGTCCAGGCCCAGGGCGATCTGCTCGCCCGCGGTGTAGCCGGCGGCCTCAATCGCCTGCAGGATCAGCTGGATGGCGGCTTCGTGGTTTTCCACGGAAGGCGCAAAACCGCCTTCGTCGCCCACGGCGGTGCTCATGCCCTTGTCGTGGATGATCTTCTTGAGCGCGTGGAACACCTCGGCGCCCCAGCGCACGGCCTCGCGGAAGCTCGGTGCGCCCACGGGGATGATCATGAACTCCTGCAGGTCCAGGCTGTTGTTGGCGTGCGCGCCGCCGTTGATGACGTTCATCATCGGCACGGGCAGCTGCATGCCGCCCATGCCGCCGAGGTAGCGGTACAGGGGCAGGCCGGACTCTTCGGCGGCGGCGCGGGCCACGGCCATGGAGACGGCCAGCATGGCGTTGGCGCCCAGGCGGCTCTTGTTGTCGGTGCCGTCCAGGTCGATCAGGGTCTTGTCCAGGAAGGCCTGCTCGGAGGCGTCCAGGCCCAGTACGGCCTCGCTGATCTCGGTGTTGATGTGCTCCACGGCCTTGAGCACGCCCTTGCCCAGGTAGCGGGCCTTGTCGCCGTCGCGCAGCTCGATGGCTTCGCGCGAGCCGGTGGACGCGCCCGAGGGCACGGCCGCGCGGCCCATCACGCCCGATTCCAGCAGCACGTCGCATTCGACGGTGGGATTGCCGCGGCTGTCCAGCACTTCGCGGCCTACGATGTCAACGATGGCACTCATGGGTTTCCTTTTGCGGGAGTTTTTAATCAAATTGGCCGCTAGCGCTTTTCCATCAAGCGCTGGCAGCTATCAAATGGGTAGCATCAAAGGCCTTCGACGCACACCAGCCGCATGATGGCTGCGCCCTCGCGCGCCGCACGGGCCTTGCCGTATTCGGGCGAATCGTAGAACGCCTTGGCCGCCTCGAAGCTGGGGAACTTGGCGATCACCACACGCTCGGGCTGCCAGTCGCCCTCCATCACCTCCACCTGGCCGCCACGCACGCAGATCTCGGCGTTGTGCGCCGCGAAGGCGGCGGTGGACCACTTCTTGTATTCCTCGTACTGCGCGGGGTTGGTCACGCGGACGTTGGCGATGATGTTGCCGCTGGGCATGGTGTCAGGCTCCAAAGTTGTTTTCGAGAAAACCGTTCTTCTTGGTCACGTCGTCGAGCGCCACCAGCGTTTCAAGCAACGCGCGCATGTGCTTGAGCGGCACGGCGTTGGGGCCGTCCGACCATGCCTCGGCCGGCTTGGGGTGCGTTTCCATGAACAGGCCCGCCACGCCGACGGCCACGCCGGCACGGGCCAGCACGGGCACCATGTCGCGCGCGCCGCCGCTCACGGCGCCCAGGCCGCCGGGCTTCTGTACCGAGTGGGTCACGTCGAACACCACGGGCGCGCCGGAGTTGCGCATCTCGGCCAGGCTGGTCATGTCGGCCACGAGGTTGTTGTAGCCAAAGCTCACGCCGCGCTCGCAGGCCAGGAAGCGGTCTTCCGACAGGCCCACCTCGCGCGCGGCGGCGCGGGCCTTGTCGATGACGTTCTTCATGTCCCAGGGCGCAAGGAACTGGCCCTTCTTGATGTTCACCGGCTTGCCGCTTTGCGCCACGGCGCGGATGAAATCCGTCTGGCGGCACAGGAAGGCCGGGGTCTGCAGTACGTCGACCACGCTGGCCACTTCGGCCACGTGCGAGGTGTCGTGCACATCGGTCAGGATGGGCAGCTGCAACTGGCGGCGCACTTCGTCAAGGATCTTCAAACCGGCATCCAGGCCGACACCGCGCTTGCTGGTGCCGGACGAGCGGTTGGCCTTGTCGAACGAGCCCTTGTAGATCAGCGGGATGCCCAGCGGCGCGCAGGCCTCCTTGAGTTGGCCGGCCACGTCGAGCGACATCTCCAGGCCTTCAATGGAGCAGGTGCCCGCGATCAGGAAGAAGCGTTGGTCCAGGCCGACGTCGAATCCGCACAGCTGCATGGGCTTTCCTTCCAATCAGGCTTTCGCCGCTGGCTTCTGGTGTTCCACGGCCGCCTTGATGAAGGCGTTGAACAGCGGGTGGCCGCTCCAGGGCGTGGACTTGAACTCGGGGTGGAACTGCACGCCGATGTACCAGGGGTGAACGCTCTTGGGCAGCTCGACGATCTCGGTCAGGTGCTCACGTTGCGTGAGCGCCGAGATCACCAAGCCGGCGGTGCGCAGCTTGTCCAGGTACTGCACGTTGGCCTCGTAGCGGTGGCGGTGGCGCTCGGTCACCACGTCGCCGTAGATGCTGTGGGCCAGCGTGCCCGGCTGCACGTCGGAGGACTGCGCGCCCAGGCGCATGGTGCCGCCCAGGTCGGAATTCTCGGAGCGCGTCTTGATGGTGCCGTCCTCGTCCTTCCATTCGGTGATCAGGGCGATGACCGGATGCGGCGTGGCGGGGTCGAACTCGGTGGAATTGGCGCCCTGCAGGCCCGCCACGTGGCGCGCGTATTCGATGGTGGCCACCTGCATCCCCAGGCAGATGCCCAGGTAGGGCACCTGGTGCTCGCGCGCGTAGCGCGCCGTGGAGATCTTGCCCTCCACGCCGCGGCTGCCGAAGCCCCCGGGCACGAGGATGGCGTCGTAGGCACCGAGCCGCTCGCGAGCGTTCGCGTCGGTGATGTCTTCCGAGTCCAGGTGGTCGATCTTCACGCGCACATGGCTTTGCATGCCGGCGTGCTTGAGCGCCTCGTTGACGGACTTGTACGCGTCCGACAGCTCCACGTACTTGCCCACCATGGCGATCTTCACCTCGCCCTGCGGGTGCTCGGTCTCGTGCACCAGCGCGTCCCAGCGCTTGAGGTTGGCGGGCGGCGTGTTCAGGCGCAGCTTGTCGCAGATCAGGCCGTCCAGGCCCTGCTCGTGCAGCATGCGTGGCACCTTGTAGATGGTGTCCACGTCCCACATGCTGATCACGCCCCACTCGGGCACGTTGGTGAACAGGGAGATCTTCTCGCGCTCCTCGTCGGGCACGGCCTGCTGGGCGCGGCACAGGAGGGCGTCGGGCTGGATGCCGATCTCGCGCAGCTTCTGCACCGTGTGCTGCGTGGGCTTGGTCTTGAGCTCGCCGGCCGTGGCGATCCAGGGCAGGTAGGTCAGGTGCACGAAAGCCGAGTTGTTCGGCCCCAGCTTGAGCGACAGCTGGCGCACGGCCTCCAGGAAGGGCAGCGACTCGATGTCGCCCACCGTGCCGCCCACCTCGCAGATGGCCACGTCCACGGCGTCTGGCGTGCCGATGCCGGCGCCGCGCTTGATGAACTCCTGGATTTCATTGGTCACGTGCGGGATCACCTGCACGGTCTTGCCAAGGTAGTCGCCGCGGCGCTCCTTCTCCAGCACACTTTGGTAGATGCGGCCGGTGGTGAAGTTGTTGGCCTGCTTCATGCGCGTTTCGATGAAGCGCTCGTAGTGGCCGAGGTCCAAGTCGGTTTCGGCGCCGTCGTCGGTCACGAAGACCTCACCATGCTGGAACGGTGACATGGTGCCCGGGTCCACGTTGATGTACGGGTCGAGCTTGATGAGGGTGACTTTGAGACCCCGCGATTCGAGGATCGCGGCAAGGGAGGCTGAGGCGATTCCCTTGCCCAGGGAAGACACCACACCGCCGGTGACGAAGACGAATTTGGTCATGTCTTTGATGGTGGTGGGAAATTGGGATTGTAATCAGCCCACTGCAGGGATGCAGTGGCAGGGGCCATGCCCTCTGCTAAATTGCGCCCCCATGAACGAACAGTTGGCTGGCAAACACATTGTCCTGGGCTTGAGCGGCGGCGTGGCCTGCTACAAATCGGCGGAACTGTGCCGGCTGCTGGTGAAGGCCGGCGCCACGGTGCAGGTGGTCATGACCGAGGCGGCTGCGCAGTTCATCACGCCCGTGACCATGCAGGCGCTGTCGGGACGCAGCGTCTACACCTCGCAGTGGGACGCGCGCGAGGCGAACAACATGCCCCATATCAACCTGAGCCGCGAGGCGGACGCGATCCTCATTGCGCCGTGCAGCGCGGACTTCATCGCGCGGCTGGTGCAGGGGCGGGCCGACGAGTTATTGAGCCTGCTGTGTCTGGCACGGCCCCGGGATCGGGTGCCGTTGCTGCTGGCCCCCGCCATGAACCGCGAGATGTGGGGCCACCCGGCCACTCAGCGCAACCTGGCCCAGGTGGCGCGCGACGGCGCGACGGTGCTGGGCGTGGGCTTTGGTGACCAGGCCTGTGGCGAGACGGGCGACGGCCGCATGCTAGAGGCCGCGGAGATTCTGGAGGAACTGGAGGCCTTCTTCACCCCCCAGTTGCTTACGGGCCAGCACGTGCTGATTACCGCTGGCCCCACCTTCGAGGCCATTGACCCGGTGCGCGGCATCACCAACCTGTCCAGCGGCAAGATGGGCTTTGCGATTGCCCGCGCGGCGCGTGCCGCTGGCGCACAGGTCACATTGGTCGCCGGGCCGGTGCATCTGCCCACCCCGCGGGGCGTGCGGCGCATCGACGTGCGTTCAGCACAAAACATGCTTGCAATCGTTGAGGAGCAAGCGCGAGAAGCTACTATTTTCATAGCTACGGCCGCGGTGGCGGACTGGCGTCCCGCCACTGCTGCGCTGCACAAGATCAAGAAGGACGGCACGGGCGACGTGCCGGCGCTGGAGTTTGTGGAGAACCCCGACATCCTGGCCACGGTGGCGCGCACCGAGCGCGCGCGCGCTGGCCGTCTGTACTGTGTGGGGTTTGCCGCCGAGAGCGAGAACCTGCTGGAGCATGCCAGCGCCAAGCGCGAGCGCAAGGGCGTGCCGTTGCTGGTGGGCAATATCGGCCCGGCCACGTTCGGGCAGGACGACAATGCGCTGCTGCTGGTGGACGCGCAGGGCCATCGTGAACTGCCCCGTGCTTCCAAGGAGGCGCTGGGCCATCAGCTCGTGGCGGAGATCGCGCGGCGCCTTGCCGCCGTTTGAGCGGGTAGGGGTGCACCGGTTGGGCGATGATCGCGGGCTCGGCTCGCGGTGCTGCCGGCGTGACGCCGCTCGACCATTCCTTTGAACCTCTGCTCCCATGAAAATCGACGTCAAGATTCTCGACCCCCGCATGGCGGATCAATTGCCAACGTATGCCACGCCCGGCAGCGCGGGGCTGGACCTGCGCGCGTGCCTGGACGCGCCGCTCACGCTGGAGCCCAACGCCTGGCAATTGGTGCCCACGGGCATCGCCATCTACCTTCAGGACCCGGGCTATGCCGCGCTGATCCTGCCGCGCTCGGGGCTGGGCCACAAGCACGGCATCGTGCTGGGCAACCTGGTGGGCCTGATCGACAGCGACTACCAGGGGCAACTCATGGTCAGCGCGTGGAACCGCAGCCCCCAGGCCTTCACCCTGCAACCCATGGAGCGCCTGGCGCAGTTGGTCATCGTGCCGGTGGTGCAAGCCCAGTTCAACGTGGTGCAGGAGTTTCCGGCCAGCGAGCGCGGTGAGGGCGGCTACGGCTCCACGGGCAAGCACTGAGCGCCAGCGCCGCTGTCGGCCCCTGCCTACATGGCGGGTGCGCACTTCACTACGAGGCCCGCCGGGCATGGCCGGCAGTGTGCAGGATGCTGCGGTGCTTCAATCTCCCAATGGGTGGCCGCTTTCATGTAGCCATGCTTGCATTGTTGAACCAAGGAGATTTCCATGCGTCCTCATTCCCGCTTCATCGCCTTGGCCGGCTCCGCGCTGGTGGCTGGCGCACTGGTCGCCTGCGCCGAACAGCCGCGCTATTCTGACTACCATCCGACGCCCGGTTACACCAGCCAACCGGCGCCGGGATACACCACCTACCCTAACCAGCAAGGTACCGAGTACGGCACCGTGGCCTACATCGAGGGACTGCAGGCGCGCAACCGCACGTCCGGCGCTGGCGCGATCCTGGGTGCCGTCGTGGGCGGCGTGCTGGGCAATCAAATTGGCTCGGGCTCCGGCCGCACGGCGGCTACCGCCATCGGGGCCGTGGGTGGCGCGGTGGCGGGCAACGCCATCGAAGGCCGCAATAACACCGGCGATTACGAGGCCTATCGCATCACGGTGAACCTGGACCGGGGCGGCCAGCGGGTGTACGAAGTGCCGTCGCCAGGCGATTTGCGCACCGGAGACCGCGTGCGGCTGTATGGCGGACAGATATCACGCATGTAAGACGATTGACGCGCCGATGGCGGCGCCGCGCACACACAACGGGCTCCCGAGGGGAGCCCGTTTTTTTGGGGCTGTGTGCCGAAAGGTGCGTGGTTCAGTGGATCAGGTCGCTGCCCGGCGCCTGCGGCTGAATGCGGAAGAACCCCGTACCCGCTGTGCCACGGCCGATTTCTTCCTCCGTGGCTTCGCGCACCGCGTGCACCTTGAGCTGCAGCCGCAGTGCGATGCCTGCCAGCGGATGGTTGCCGTCCAGCACCACGTGCTCAGGGTAGATCTGCGCCACGGTGTACAGCGCGTCGCGCGGTGCATCGGGGTTGACGCCTTGGGGCAAAGCCGTTCCCTCGAACGTCATGCCTTCTTCGATATCCGCGGGAAACAGTTGGCGGGGCTCCAGGAAGAGCAGCTTGTCCTGGTAGTCCCCAAAAGCTTCCTCGGGCTCCAGGTGCAGCGAGAGTTCGGCGCCGACGCCATGGCCCTGCAGGGCCTGGTCGATGCGGCCCAGCAGGTCGTCGCCCCCCACGAGGAATTCCACGGGATCGTCGAGCACATCCAGTTCCTCGCCCAGCGTGTCTTTCAGGACCCAGGTCAAGGCGACCACACATTGTTCGGTAATTTCCATAGGAGAATTGTCGCAGTTCACTGCCCTGCCGCGCGCGCGGCCATTTCGATTCCATGGACGTTCAACAACCGCTGGCCCTGCTCGGGGGGCTGAGCCCGGCGCAGTTCATGCGCCGCCACTGGCACAAGAAGCCGCTGCTGGTGCGCCAGGCCATCCCCGGCTTCAAGCCGCTGCTGAGCCGCGCCGAACTGCTGGAGCTGGCGGGGCAGGACGGTGTGGAGTCGCGCTTCATCCAGGATAAGGCCGGCCAATGGGTGCTGCGCCACGGGCCGTTGGCACGCCGCTCCCTGCCGTCCCTGGCCACGCCGCGCTGGACCGCGCTGGTGCAAGGTGTGGATCTGCACAACGATGCCGTGCACGCGCTGCTGCAGCAGTTCCGTTTCGTGCCCGAGGCGCGGCTTGATGACCTGATGATCAGCTATGCCACCGACGGCGGAGGCGTGGGGCCGCATTTCGACAACTACGACGTCTTCCTGCTGCAGGCCCATGGGCGGCGGCGCTGGCGCATTGGCCGGCAAAAGGACAAGACGCTGCGCCCCGGCTTGCCGCTGAAGATCCTCGCGGCTTTCGAGCCCGAAGAAGAGCATGTGCTCGAGCCCGGCGACATGCTCTACCTGCCCCCGGGCTGGGCCCACGATGGCATTGCCGAGGGGGAATGCATGACCTATTCCATCGGCTTTCGCTCGCCCAATGGTGCCCAGTTGGCGCATGAGGTGCTGCAGCGCATGGCGGAGGCGGCGGCCGACGAGGAGGGGGCCATCTACCGTGACGCACAGCAGTCCGCTGTTGCGAACCCGGGAGCCATCCCGGCCGCGTTGCAAGACTTCGCACGCAAGGCGGTGCAGCGCGCGTTGCAGCAGCCTCAGGCGCTGGAGTGCGCGCTGGGCGAGGCTCTGACCGAACCCAAGCCCAACGTGTGGTTCGAGCCGTCTCCGGCGGGCATGCTGGAGAGCGTGGTGCTGGACCGGCGCACGCGCATGATGTATGACGACAGGCATGTGTTCATCAACGGCGAAAGCTATCGCGCGGCCGGTCGCGATGCGGTACTGATGCGTCGCTTGGCCGACGAGCGTCTCCTGGACTCGCGGGACCTCGCGCGGGCGAGCGATGAAGCATTGGAGCTGCTGTCCGCTTGGTGCGAGGCAGGCTGGGCCCATGCGGGCGCGCAGGCCTGACGTGTCGCCGCCGGAGACAAACCATGGAAGACGCCATCTCGCACGCACAGTCATCGCTGCCCGCTGGCCGGTTTGAAGGGCGGGTGGCATTTCAGCAACTGGTGCGCGATGCCCTGGCATGCGCTGCGCGCGAAGGTTGGCCCGAGCTCATCCTGTCGGACGCCAGCTTCCACGATTGGCCGTTGGGGGAGCGCTCCGTGGCCGATTCCCTGCAGGACTGGGCGCGGGCGGGGCGGCGCTTCGTGCTGGTGGCGGCGGGGTTCAATGAAATCGTGCGGCGGCACGCGCGCTTTGTGCAGTGGCGCGTGCGCTGGGACCACATCATTGTCTGCCGCAAGGCGTCCGTCGCAGATCCGCAGGATGTGCCCAGTGCACTGTGGTCGCCGCTGTGGGCGCTGCAGCGGCACGACCCGGTGCGGTGCAACGGCGTCGCCGGCGCCGAGCCGGAGCGCCGCATCATCCTGCGCGAATCGCTGCAGGAGTGGGTAGACCGCAAGAGCACTCCTGGATTCCCTGCATCCGTACTTGGCCTGTGACGGATTCACCCTCTTTGTAACAAGGGTAGCCAGTTATTCGTGTTATCTACTATTGACGAAATCTTTCTATAATTCCGAACTGGTTTTGCCCCCCCGGCGTTTGCTTCGCAAAGCGTAGCGCCACTGCCTGACTAGCCGCGTGGATGGCGGCGTTGGGCTGTTTGATAACAATCGTTCCGCTTGATAGGACACCAAATGAAGAACTCCGTCGTTCTGGCTGCTTTGATCGCTGCTGCCGCTCTCGCCGCTTGCGGCAAGAAGGAAGAGCCCGCACCTGCTCCCGCTCCTGTGGAAGCTCCTGCTCCCGCACCGGCTGTTGAGCCCGCACCTGCTCCCGCGGCCGCAGCGTCTGTCGAGGCACCTGCTGCTGCCGCTACCGACGCAGCTTCCGATGCCGCCAAGGCAGCTGCTGATGCTGCTGCTGCCGCCGCTACCGGCGCTGCCGCTTCCGAAGCCAAGTAAGAACACTCTGATGCCCGGCCCCTCCAAGGGTCGGGCTTGCTGCAAACCCCGTACCGCAAGGTCGGGGTTTTCTTTTTTGGGCAATGGCTCAGTAGCTGGCCTCGATCCAGGGAGTGCCCTCGCGCGGATCGGCCACTACGATGTCACTTGCATGCCACCCCACAGCTTGCGCCAGAGCGGATTGCGCGAGTTCCGGTCGGTTGTTGCGTGCGCTCAGGTGTGCAGCCACCACGTGTCGCAGATTCGGGTGATGTACGGCGTGCAGGATGTCCGCGCTGACATGGTTGGGAAGGTGCCCACGCGGACCTGCGATGCGCCGTTTCAGGAACACGGGATAGTCGCCCGACGCCAGAAGGTCGGCGTCGTGGTTGGCTTCGAGCAGCAGCGCGTGACAGCCCTGTAGCCGTTCCACCACCGTTTCTGCCGCATGGCCCAGGTCGGTCAGTAGGCCGATGTGCGTCGCGCCATCGCTGCAGCGCAAGTGCAATGGTTCACGTGCGTCATGCGGCACGCTGAAAGGATGTGCGCAAAAGCTGCCCATATCGACGGGTACGCCATCGCACGCCACATGCAGCAGGCCGTCAAGGTCGGGTGACCCTAGGGCATCGTAGGTGCCCTCGCTCATCCAAACGGGGATGCGTTCGCGCAGGACGAGCTTCAGCACGCAGCCCACATGATCGGAATGCTCATGTGTGATAAAGACGGCATCCAACTGCGCCGGGGCCGTACCGGCAGCCTGCAGGCGCCATTGCAGTTGCCGGATGCCCAGCCCGCAATCCACGAGCAGGCGCCGGGTATGCGCGCCGCTGCGCCCTTCAACCAGCGTGGCGTTGCCGGTGCTGCCGCTGGCCAGATTGCGAAAGCGCAGCATCGTGTAGGCGCAAGCGGCGCGGCGCCGCCCCTTTTACTTCAGATCATCCGCGAGCACGCGCACGATGCGCTGTGCATTGGCGGAGGTCTCGGGCGCGCCTGCGGCGTTGAGCACCGACACCGTGCTTCGGTTGCCCTCGCTGCGCACCACGATGCGGTACTTCAGCGGCGGCACCGCGTCGGGCGAGCGGCTGAACAGCTTGCTGAAGAAGCCTTGCTCCTTCTTCTCGGTCGGGGCGACGTAGCGGACGAAGTACACGCCCTGGCTGCGGTCTCGGTCCTCCACGGTGAAGCCGGTGCGGTCCAGCGACACGCCTACGCGGCGCCAAGCGCGGTCGAAGCCTTCATCAAGCTGCACCACCGGCACGTTGTCCACCGTGGCCATACGCGCGGACGGGGCGGAGGGTACGGGCGCTGCGGCGGCGGCCTTGGATTGCTCCTCGCTCACGCCCAGCTTGACCATCAGCCGGCGCAGGAATTCGGTTTCCAGTTCCGGATCGGCCGGGCGGGGCTGCCAGACGGTGTTGTCCTTCTGGGTGTTGGTGTAGACCTCCACCATGCCGCGGTGGCTGATGTAGATCTCCGTGCCGCCGCTGGCGTTGCGCTCCAGGCGGGTCCGGAACTTGTCGCGTTCGCCCGTGGAATACAGCGAATCGAAGACCTTGCCGATCGTGGAGCGGATGATGTCCTGCGGCAGCTTGGCGCGGTTTTCGGCCCAGTCGGTCTCCAGCAGGCCGAGCTTGGGTTGTTCCAGCACGTACACGAAGCCGTTTTCGATCCAGAAGTCACGCACCGGGTCCCACAGTTGGTCGGCAGGGCGGTCCACCACCAGCCATCGTTGGTTGCCGTCGCGCTCGATGCGTACGTCTCCAATGGACTTCGGGGCTGCGCTCGCCGCGCCGCGGGGCTGTTGCGCCTGGCCGGCTTCGAAAGCGGCAGCAGACACGACCCCGCCAGGCACCGTGTAGCGTGTGTCGCGCGAGAGCTGCGTCAGGTCCGGAGGCACCTCCAGCGTTGCCCCCTTGGTGGCGCTTTTGTAATCGATCTTGTCGTTCTCCAGCACGGAGCAAGCAGACAGGGTCACGGCAAGGCCCAGCAGGCCCAAACGGGTGGTAGCGTTCACGCGAAAATCCTCATTGATCCAGATTCGGCCGGGAGCGTTCCAAATACGCTGCAAGCTGGCAACAGGCTGGGTGAAATTAGAGCTTAGAGCAGCCCCGCGGCGCGCAGGGCGGCCTCGACCACGGCTTCGTTGCCCTGGCTCAGGGGCGTCATGGGCAGGCGCAGAGCGCCGCCGCACAGGCCCATGCGCTGCACAGCCCACTTCACGGGGATGGGGTTGGCCTCTACGAACAGTTGCTTGTGCACGGGCATCAGGCGGAACTGGATCTCCATGGCGCGGCGGGTGTCACCGGCCAGCGCGGCCACGCACAGCTCGTGCATCAGGCGAGGCGCCACGTTGGCCGTCACGCTGATGTTGCCCTGGCCGCCGCACAGCATGAGCGCCACGGCCGTGGGGTCATCGCCGGAATACACGGCAAAGCCCTTGGGCACGTCGCGGATGAGCCATTGCGCGCGTTCGATGTTGCCTGTGGCTTCCTTGATGCCCACGATGCCGGGCACCTGCGTGAGGCGCAACACCGTTTCGTGCTGCATGTCCGCCACCGACCGGCCGGGCACGTTGTACAGCACCATCGGCAGGTCGCCCACGGCCTCGGCGATCGCCTTGAAGTGGCGGTACTGGCCTTCCTGTGTGGGCTTGTTGTAATAGGGCACGACCTGCAACTGGCTGTCGGCGCCGACCTTCTTGGCGAACCTGGCCAGCTCGATGGCCTCGGCCGTGGAATTGGCGCCGCAGCCCGCCATGATGGGCACGCGCTTGGCGGCTTGTTCCACGGACACGCGAATGATTTCGCAGTGCTCCTCCACGTTCACCGTGGGCGATTCGCCGGTCGTGCCCACCACGCCGATGCAGTCGGTGCCTTCTGCGATGTGCCAGTCGATGAGTTTGCGCAGCGCGGGGTAGTCCACACTGCCGTCGTCATGCATGGGCGTGACGAGGGCGACGATGCTGCCGGTCAGGGGGGCGCTGGGAGAAGTCATGTCCGCGTTCAAAAACGGTAAAAACACATTCTAACTAGACGGGGCCCTGCAGCGGCGTGCGCAGCGGCGCGCGCAGCGGCCCGTCCATGGACGGCGCAGGCCGCACGGCGGCGATGCGCTGCACGAAGCGCGCGGGCGCGTCGAGGAAGCCTTCCTCATAAGCCACGATGCGCAGGTCCCGGCAGGCCTGCAGCAGTTCGCCCGGCTTCAGCAGGAATTCGGCCCGCGCGGGCCGGCCGACAGTTTCGTTGCCCACGGCGAAGGTCTCATAGAGCAGCACGCCACCGGGCGCCACGCTGTCCACGATGGTGGGCAGCAAAGGACGCCACAGGTAATTGGTGACCACCACGCCGGCAAAGCGCTGCCCGGGCAGGGGCCAGGGGCCAGCCTCGATATCCGCAACGATCGTCGCGCCCCATGGTGCTATGCTTTCGATAGCTTCTGGCGCTTTGTCTATGCCCGTTACCGGGTGTTTTCTTTCATAGAACCAGCGCATGTGACGGCCGTGACCGCAAGCCACGTCCAGCACACTGCCGCCCGCAGGCACCAGGTGGGACCAGCCCTGTATCCATTCCGAGGCCGCAGGCAGCGGCGCATGGGCGGTGCCGTGCGGGGCCATCGTCAGAAGCAGGCCCAGATCTGGTCCGCCAGCGTCAGCATGAAGTCGGGCTGCAGGTACAGCGCGAACACCCCCAGCAGCACCGCGAGCAGCGCAACTGCGACGATCGACCGCTTGTACAGGGTGCGCATGGTCAGGCCGCCTGAGGGGTGGCGCGCACGATGGCGCCCTCGCGTACGGGCAGGTTCACCAAGCCCGCGAGGATGCCCAACACAATCGCCAGGTACCACACGATGTCGTAGCTGCCCGTGCGGTCATACAGATAGCCGCCCAGCCACACGCCCAGGAAGCTGCCGATCTGGTGGCTGAAGAACACGAAGCCGCTGAGCATGGACAGGTGCTGCACCCCGAAGATCTGCGCAACGGTGGCATTGGTGGGGGGCACCGTGGACAGCCACAGTGCGCCGATCACGGCCGAGAACACGTAGACCGACAGCGGCGACAGCGGCACCAGCAGGAAGATGGTGATGGCCACGGCACGGGCGAAATAGATGAACGCCAGGATGTGGCGCTTCGGGATCCGTTGGCCCAGCGAGCCCGCGATATAGGTGCCGAACACGTTGAACAGCCCGATCAGCGCCAGCGCATAGCTGGCCACCTGGGGCGTGAGGCCCTGGTCGCGCAGATAGCTGGGCATGTGCACACCGATGAACACCACCTGGAAGCCGCACACGAAGTAGCCGGCGGTGAGCAGCAGGAAGCTGCGGTAGCGCAGCGCCTCGGCAAAGGCCTCGCCCACGGACTGGGTACGTTTGACGGGGGCGCTGCCATGAAAGCCCGGCTCGCGCAGGCCGAAGGCCAGCGGAACGATCAGGATCACCATGGCCGAGAGCACCAGCAGGGCCTCTTGCCAGCCCAGGCGCAGGATCAGTTGCCCCTCCAGCGGCACCATGAGGAACTGGCCGAACGAGCCCGCCGCAGCGGCCACGCCCATGGCCCAGGAGCGCTTGTCGGCCGGGATCTGCCGGCCCAGCACCCCGTAGATGATGGCGTAGGTGGTGCCCGCCTGTGCAGCGCCGATCAGCACGCCCGTGGTCAGCGAAAACAGCAGCGGCGTGGGAGACAGCGCCATGCCGGCCAGGCCCATGGCGTAGAGCGCTGCGCCGCCGATCAGCACGCGGAAGGCGCCCAGGCGGTCGGCCAGCATGCCGCCAAAGATGCCGAACAGACCCCAGGACAGGTTCTGAATGGCCATGGCCAGGGCAAAGGTCTGGCGTGTCCAGCCCATGTCCTGGGTGATGGGCTGCAGCCACAGGCCGAAGCCGTGCCGGATGCCCATGGACAAAGTGACGATGGCGGCGCCGCAGATCAGCACCTGGGCCATGGACAGTTTTCGGGTTGCGTCGTGCATCCGGCGAATGTAGCGAAAACCCGTGTCGCCTGCTCGGCGCCCCCCTGTGCAGCACGCTGGCGGGGCAAGAAAGCGTCACCATCCTGGTTTTATATCCAGCACTACAATCCGCCGCCATGGCAGTCAAACCCGCATCCACCTCCGCCAGCGACTACTCCGAAGGCTCGATCCGCGTCCTCAAGGGACTGGAGCCCGTCAAGCAGCGGCCGGGCATGTACACCCGCACCGACAACCCCCTGCACATCATCCAGGAGGTGCTGGACAACGCGGCCGACGAGGCGCTGGCGGGCTTTGGCAAGAAGATCAAGGTGACCTTGCACACCGACGGCTCGGTGAGCGTGGAGGACGACGGCCGGGGCATTCCGTTCGGCCTGCATCCCGAGGAGAACGCACCGGTGGTGGAGCTGGTGTTCACCCGCCTGCACGCGGGCGGCAAGTTCGACAAGGGCAAGGGCGGGGCCTACAGCTTCTCGGGCGGCCTGCATGGTGTGGGCGTAAGCGTCACCAACGCCCTGGCCACCCGGCTGGAGGTGGCCACCCACCGCGAGGGCCAGGTAGCGCGCCTGGTGTTTGCGGGCGGCGACGTGACCGAGCCGCTGGCGGCGCGCCCGCNGGGCACCACCGTGCGCGTCTGGCCCGACGCCAAATACTTTGAGTCCAGCAACCTTCCGATGGGCGAGCTGACGCACCTGCTGCGCAGCAAGGCGGTGCTCATGCCCGGCGTCA
The DNA here is from genome assembly GCF_001023515.1 of Diaphorobacter sp. J5-51. Lineage (NCBI taxonomy): Bacteria > Pseudomonadati > Pseudomonadota > Betaproteobacteria > Burkholderiales > Comamonadaceae > Diaphorobacter > Diaphorobacter sp. J5-51. Next base: position 25,022 of record NZ_JSYI01000026.1, read on the forward strand.
CGGTGCAGCTGGTCAATGAAAAGACGCGCGACACCCAGACCTGGCAGTACAAGGGCGGCCTGCGCGACTACCTGGCGCAGACGCTGAGCGCTGACCCGGTGATCCCGCTGTTCGAGGGCGAGGGCTTCGCCGACCGCCACAACGAGAGCTTTGCCGAGGGCGAGGGCGCCGCATGGTGTGTGGCCTTCACCGAGGAAGGCCAGCCGGTGCGCGAGAGCTACGTGAACCTGATCCCCACCAGCGCCGGCGGCACCCATGAAAGCGGCCTGCGCGACGGCCTGTTCAACGCGGTCAAGAGCTTCATCGAGCTGCACTCGCTTCTGCCCAAGGGCGTGAAGCTACTGCCCGAGGACGTGTTTGCGCGCGCCAGCTATGTGCTGGCGGCCAAGGTGCTGGACCCGCAGTTCCAGGGGCAGATCAAGGAGCGGCTGAACTCGCGCGACGCCGTGCGGCTGGTGTCCAGCTTCGTGCGCCCGGCGCTGGAGCTGTGGCTGAACCAGCACGTGGAATACGGCAAGAAGCTGGCCGAACTGGCCATCAAGGCCGCGCAGACACGGCAAAAGGCCGGCCAGAAGGTCGAAAAGCGCAAGGGCTCGGGCGTGGCCGTGCTGCCCGGCAAGCTCACCGACTGCGAAAGCCGTGACCTGGCCTACAACGAGGTCTTCCTGGTCGAGGGCGACTCGGCCGGCGGCAGCGCCAAGATGGGCCGCGACAAGGAAAGCCAGGCCATCCTGCCGCTGCGCGGCAAGGTGCTCAACACCTGGGAGGTCGACCGCGACCGCCTGTTTGCCAACACCGAGGTGCATGACATCTCGGTAGCCATCGGCGTGGACCCGCACGGCCCGAGCGACACCCCTGACCTGTCCGGCCTGCGCTACGGCAAGATTTGCATTCTGAGCGATGCCGATGTGGACGGCTCGCACATCCAGGTGCTGCTGCTGACGCTGTTCTTTCGCCACTTTCCCAAGCTCATCGAGGCTGGCCATATCTTTGTCGCCCGGCCACCGCTGTTCCGCGTGGACGTGCCGGCGCGCGGCAAGAAGCCCGCGGCCAAGGTGTATGCGCTGGATGAATCCGAGCTGGAAAGCATCCTCGACAAGTGCGCCAAGGACGGCGTGCCGCGCGAGAAGTGCCAGATCAGCCGCTTCAAGGGCCTGGGCGAAATGAACGCCGAGCAGCTGTGGGAGACCACGCTCAACCCCGACACGCGCCGCCTGCTGCCGGTGCAGTTGGGCACGTTCGACTTCTCCGCCACCGAGGGCCTGATCACCAAGCTCATGGGCAAGGGCGAGGCCGCCGCGCGCCGCGAGCTCATGGAACTGCACGGCGACCTGGTGGATGTGGACATCTGACGAAGGCACCCTCGCCATGACTGCGCGCCCGGGATACCGCATGCGTAACAGCCTTTTGGGGCTTTTGCGCACGGCTGGCATGTGCTGCGCGCTCCTGTTTTTGCAGCAAACCGCGCATGCGGACCTGTGGGCCTTCGTGGACGAGCGCGGCGTGACGCACTTCGCCGCGCAGCAGCTGGACGAGCGTTACGCGCTGTTCTTTCGCGGCAACGACTTCGACTCCGAGCGCGACGGCTCCAACACCGGACGTCAGGGTGCGGCCGATGTCTCCACCGGGCCGGCCAGTCCCTCGGGGGCGCGGCTGCTGGCCTTCTTCGAGGTGTCGCACGACTACAAGCTCGTGCGCCAGCACCTGCGCTCGGCGTCGGCGCGCCATGGCGTGGACTACGCGCTGCTGCAGGCGGTGATCGCCACCGAGTCGGGTTTCAACACCCGCGCGGTTTCGCCGCGCGGCGCCGTGGGGCTGATGCAGCTCATGCCCGCCACCGCCAGCCGCTTCGGCGTGAGCGGCGACACCAGGCGCTCGGTGGAGCAAAAGCTGGTGGACCCCGCCACCAACGTGGCCGCGGGCACGCGCTACCTGCGCTACCTCATGGATCTTTTCGAGGGCCGCCTGGACTTGGCGCTGGCGGCCTACAACGCGGGCGAGGGCGCCGTGCAGCGCGCCGGCAACCGCGTCCCCGCCTACCGCGAGACGCGCAACTACGTGCAGAGCGTGATGGGCCTGTATGCGCTGCTCAAGCCGCCGCTACCGACGCGCAATCAGCGCGCGAACCCGGGGCGCGTGCGCATGGAACTGCCCGCCACGCCCCATTCCCTATCCGATGCCGGTGAGCGCGGCGACGCGCAGCGCATGTCCACGCCTGCGCCCACGCGCCTGGCCCGGCAGTCATCGACCGAGTCTGTCTTCACTGAATGAGCGACCAACCCACTCTCGACTTCTCCGCGCCCGCCGACCACGGCGACAGCCTGGAACTGGCCGGCTATGCCCAGCGCGCCTATTTGGAATACGCCCTCTCGGTCGTCAAGGGCCGCGCGCTGCCCGACGTGTGCGACGGCCTCAAGCCCGTGCAGCGGCGCATCCTCTACGCCATGGACCGCATGGGCCTGGGCTACAGCGGGCCAAACCGCAACGTGGCGGCCAAGCCCGTCAAAAGCGCCCGCGTGGTGGGCGACGTGCTGGGCCGCTTTCACCCGCACGGCGACCAGTCGGCCTACGACGCACTGGTGCGCTTGGCGCAGGACTTCAACCAGCGCTACCCGCTGATCGACGGCCAGGGCAACTTCGGCAGCCGCGATGGCGACGGCGCGGCGGCCATGCGCTACACCGAGGCGCGCCTGACCCGCATCGCCGGCCTGCTGCTGGACGAGATCGACATGGGCACGGTGGACTTCGTGCCCAACTACGACGGCAGCACGCAGGAGCCGCGTCAGCTGCCCGCGCGGTTGCCGTTCGCGCTGCTCAACGGCGCCAGCGGCATCGCCGTGGGCCTGGCCACCGAGATCCCCAGCCACAACCTGCGCGAGGTGGCCGACGCCTGCGTGGCCTTGGTCAAGAAGCCGCAGTTGAGCGACGAGGAACTGTTCGCGCTGGTCCCCGGCCCTGACTACCCGGGCGGCGGCCAGATCATCAGCACTGATGCTGACATCCAGGACGCCTACCGCACGGGCCGCGGCAGCCTCAAGGTGCGCGCGCGCTGGAAGATCGAGGACCTGGCGCGCGGCCAGTGGCAGATGGTGGTGACCGAGCTGCCGCCCGGCGTTTCCGCGCAGAAGGTGCTGGAGGAGATCGAGGAACTCACCAACCCCAAGGTCAAGACCGGCAAGAAGGCGCTCACGCAGGAGCAGACGCAGCTCAAGGCTGCCTTGCTGGCGCTGCTGGACGGCGTGCGCGACGAGTCCAGCAAGGACGCACCGGTGCGCCTGGTCATCGAACCCAAGACCGGCAAGGTGCCGCAGCAGGATCTCATCACCGCGCTGCTGGCGCACACCAGCCTGGAGACTTCCGCGCCCATCAACCTGACCATGGTGGGGCTGGACGGCAGGCCCGTGCAGAAGTCGCTGCGCGAGATGCTGCAGGAGTGGATCGACTTCCGCCAGACCACCATCACGCGGCGCAGCCAGCACCGGCTGGACAAGGTGTTGGACCGCATCCACATCCTGGAGGGGCGGCAGCTGGTGCTGCTGAACATCGACGAGGTGATCGCCATCATCCGCCAGGCCGACGAGCCGAAGGCGGCGCTGATCGCGCGCTTTCACCTGTCGGACCGCCAGGCCGAGGACATTCTGGAAATCCGCCTGCGCCAACTGGCGCGGCTGGAAGCCATCAAGATCGAGCAGGAGCTGAAAGAGTTGCGCGACGAGCAGGGGAAGCTGGAGGACATCCTCGCCAACCCCGCCTCGCTGCGCCGCCTGATGGTCAAGGAGATCGAGGCAGATGCCAAGCTGTTCGGTGATGCGCGCCGCACGCTGATCCAGGCCGAAAAGAAGGCCGTGGCCGAGGTCAAGGTGCTGGACGAACCCGTCACCGTGGTGGTGTCCGAAAAGGGCTGGGTGCGTGCGCGCCAGGGCCACGGGCACGAGGCGGGCAGCTTCGCCTTCAAGTCGGGCGACGGCCTGTACGGCACCTTTGAGTGCCGCACGGTGGACACGCTCATCGTCTTCGGCAGCAACGGGCGGGTGTATTCGGTGGCCGTGTCCAGCCTGCCGGGCGGGCGCGGCGACGGCCAGCCCATTACCACGCTGATCGAGCTGGAGGCCGGCACGCAGCCGGTGCATTACTTTGCCGGCCCTGCAGGCGCAACGCTGCTGCTGGCGGGCTCGGGCGGCTACGGCTTTTTGTCCACCGTGGAGCACATGACCGGCCGCAACCGCGGCGGCAAGGCGTTTGTCACGCTGGCCGAGGGCGAGCGTCTGTGCCGCCCGTCGCACGCGGCGGGCACCAGTGGCAGCCAGGCGCTGGCGCCAGCCACGCATGTGTGCTGCGCATCCGTGGGCGGGCGCGTGCTGACCTTCGAGATCACCGAGCTCAAGCTGATGGAAAAGGGCGGGCGCGGCCTGATGCTGATCGACCTGGAACCCAAGGACGAGCTGGCCGGCGCGGCCGCCTACACGCGCAGCGTGCGCTTTACCGGCCTGGGCCGCGGCGGCAAGCCACGCGATGAAACGCTGGAAATCCGCAGCCTGAACAACGCGCGCGCCCTGCGCGGGCGCAAGGGCAAGGCTGCCGACCTGGGCTTCAAGCCGGCCGACGTGCTGCGGGTGGAGTGACGGGCGATATAAAAAAAGATAGCTGCCAGCGCTTTTAGCGATTGGGCTGGAGGCATAAAACATGCCCAATCGCCAAGCGATGCACTGGCAGCTGCAGGGGCTTAGCTGATCTCGGCGATCAGCTCGATCTCCACGCAGGCGCCCATTGGGATTTGCGCCACGCCGAAGGCGCTGCGCGCGTGGCGGCCCTTGTCGCCAAATACCTGGCCCAGCAGCTCGCTGGCGCCGTTGGTGACCAGGTGCTGCTCGATGAAGTCGCCGGTGGAGTTGACCAGGCTCATCACTTTCACGATGCGCTGCACGCGGTTCAGGTCGCCGCTGCAGGCTGCCTGCAGCGTGCCCAGAAGGTCGATGGCCACGGCGCGGGCGGCTGTCTGGCCTTCTGCGGTGGTCATGTCGCGGCCCAATTGCGCGGCCCAGGGCTTGCCGTCCTTGCGGGCGATGTGGCCGCTCAAGAACACCAGGTTGCCGGTCTGCACATAGGGCACATAGGCCGCGGCAGGCACGGCCACGGGGGGCAGGGAGATGTTGAGTTCCTTCAGCTTGTCGTAAACGCTCATGGCAGTCCTTGAAAACAATAAAGGCCACGCGCGCGTCGCATGGCCCTGCTGAGTGTTGCACAACTGGCTACCCCAGTCGCAGGCAGCCGGGCGGGGCCCTTGGCAGGGCTTTTTGATCAAGCCACCTGCAGCGAGCCCTTGGCGCCCATCAGCAGGTCGATCACATCGGGCGCGGTGATGATCTCGGCGCGCGGGTCCATCTGCGATGCGTCCAGGCCGTTGTGCACCATGCAGGATTTGCACACCGCCACGCGCCCGCCTTCTTGCAGAAAGTTGCGCAGCAGGTCGGCGGCGGGCTCGAAAGGCGTGCCGATGTTGATGCCGTCCGCCGTGCCGGGCACACCCAGCGTGACGCCCTCGGCCATCAAAATCAGGCAGACCGTGTGGCCTTTGCGCCGCGCGGCCAGCGCCATGGTCAGGGCGACGGTGGCTTTGTCGGGGTTGCCCTTGCCGTGGTAGAGGGTGGAGACGAAGTCGGCGGTGGCTGGCATGGGTTTGCTTCCTTTGCAATAGGGGCCCGTGTGGGGCGGTGGGTAGGTTCAGGTGTGGCGGGCGCGGGCGCCCAGGCCCAGCCAGCCTGCCAGGGTGTAGGCCACGATGGTGGCGCCCACGGCACCCAGCATGAAGACCAGGGTGATCAGTATCCAGTCGGCCGGGCCGGCGGCGTCGGTAAAGCCGGACGACGACACGCTGGCCATGATCCACAGCGCCAGCGCGCCGCCGGGCAGGGCCAGCGCCTGCGCGCCCACCAGCCGCCGCGCGCGCAGCCCGCGGTCGCGCACCAGCAGCAGCACAAAGGCCAGCGTGCCCAGCACCGCCACGGCGATCAGCGGCCACAGCCAGGCGCCCAGCATTTCCTGGAACACGGCCAGCAGGATGAGGGGGTCGAGTTCTTTCATGAGAAGTCTCCGTTTGCTATAGGTTAAGTAGCTGCTGATGTTTGATGCAAAAGCGCTAAAGGCATTTTTGATGCATCAAGCCACGCCGCGCAGCATGCTGATGTAGGTGGGCTTGAGCGCCATGGTTTTCATCACCCAGCTGACCCACAACTCCTCCAGCGGCGCGATCACGCCCGGGAACGAGGGCGTCAGGTTGTTCTGGTAGTCAAACTCGATCAGCATGGCCCGGCCCAGCCGCGTGATCAGCGGGCACGATGTGTAGCCCGCGTACAGCGCGGACGATGTGCGGCCCGCGATCTGCGCCACCAGATGGTCCACGGCCACCGGCACCTGCCATTTGACGCTGGCGGCGGTCTTGCCCTTGGGCACGCCGGCAATGTCGCCCAGACCAAAAACGTTGGGATAGCGCACATGGCGCAGCGTGCCCTTGTCCACCTCCATCCAGCCTTCTGCGGCCCAGGCCTTGTTTTTGTCGGCGGGCCAGGGCAGGGGGCTGTTTCTGACGGCCTCGGGCGCGCGCATGGGCGGAATGACGTGGATGAAGTCGTAGGGCTGCTCTTCTGTGCCGTCCGGCGTGGCAAAGGTGGCAATGCGCTTGCCGGGGTCGATGGCGCGCAGCACGCGCTCGTAGTTCACCGCAATGCCTCGCTCCTGGTACAGCATGCGCACCTTTTCGTGCACGATGGGCACGCTGAACAGCACCTTGTTGTTGCTGTTGTAGATCACCTCGGACTTGCTGCGCGTGCCGCGGCGCGTCAGGTAGTCGTCGGTCAAAAAGGTGTATTTGAGCGGGGCGCCCGCGCATTTCATCTCGGTGGCGGGGCGCAAAAACACACCGCGCCCGCCTTTGTCGGCAAACGCCGACATGGCCTGCCAGGTGTCTTCGGCGGCTTGTGGCCCGGCGTAGATGCTGCCGATGCCGTCCTTGCCGATCAGCCGCGGGTCCATGCCTTCGATCAGAGAATATTCCAGCTGCAGGCCGGTGGCGACGATCAGAAAGTCATAGGCGTGGCGCGCGCCGCTTTCGGTGACCACCTGGTTGCCCTCCACGTCGAACTCGGCCACGCGCTCGGGCACCAGCTCCACACCTGCGGGCACATAGTCGGCCGTGCTGGAGACCACATAGGTTGCGGGCTTGATGCCCGCGCCCACCAGGGTGAAGCCGGGCTGGTAGTAGTGGTCACGGCGGGCATCGATCAGCGTGATGCGCGCGCCATCCAGCGCTGCCGACAGGCGCGCGGCAGCCGTCAGGCCCGCAGCGCCAGCGCCTGCAATCACAATGCGCGCCTGGGTTTTGACTTTGGCGGGCGTGGCCGCTGGCGCTGGCGCCGGCGTCTGCGCGTGTGCTGCTGCTGCCATGCCGCCCAGCGCGGCCAGCAAGAAGGCGCGCCGCTGGCTGGGCGCCTGTAGCCAAGAATCGACAAGTCTGCGTTGCTCGGGCGTGATAGGCATGGCGTTGATCCCCTTTGTCAGTTGTCCCCTTGTTGTTTAGATTAGCCTAAATTGAATGAATAGCGAAACGCGTAAACACCATGACTGCTGAAACCTTGACCCAGCCCTTGTCCGCGCTGCAGCAACTGCAGCAAAGCGCCGCACAGGCCGCCGAGCTGCTGCAGGCCGTGGGCAACCCCAGCCGGTTGCTGGTGCTGTGCCTGCTGATCGAACACGGCGAGATGACTGTCGGCGCACTCAATGAGGTGGTCGGCCTGAGCCCCTCGGCCCTGTCGCAGCACCTGGCCAGGATGCGCGAAGAAGGTCTGGTGACCTACCGCCGCGAGGCGCAGACGCTGTACTACCGCATTGACGACCCCGGCGTCATCAAACTGATTGCCGCGCTGCGCGACATTTTTTGCCCCTGAAACCCCACCGTCCCGACTGCCGCAGCCCATCACATGACTGCCCCGGCGCCCGCGTCCACCCTGCCGCGCACGGCCTGGCGCCTGCCCGCTGTGCTGGCCGGCTGGCTGCTGGGCACGGCGCTGCAGTTGCAGCAGGGCGCGCTGTGGCCGTGGCCCGCTTATGGGGGCACGCTGGCATTGGCGCTTGCCGTGGGAGGTCTGGCGTGGCGACTGCCCCAATGGCGTTGGCTTGGCTGGCTGATTGCCGCGCTGCTGGCCTGGAGCGCCTGCGGCTTGCGCGCAAGTGTCTTTCTGGCGGCGGCGCTGGCACCGCAGCTGGAGGGGCAGGACTTGCGCGTGACCGGCCTGGTGGCCGCCATGCCGCAAGAGCGCGACACCAGCTTGCGCCTGCGGCTGCAGGTGGAGTCCGCACTGCTGCACGGCGCCCCCGTGCAGGTGCCGGCGCTGATCGACCTGACCTGGTACGCGCAAGGCCAGCATGACGGCGAACTGGCGCCGCCCCCCGCCGTGCGCGCGGGCGAGCGCTGGCGCCTGACCGTGCGCCTGAAGGCGCCGCACGGCGGGCGCAATCCGCACGGCTTCGATTACGAGCTGTGGCTGTGGGAGCAAGGGGTGCAGGCCACCGGCTACGTGCGCACCAGCGCGCGGCTGGATGCGCTGCACGGCCCGCCGCAGCGGCTGGCCGCCACCTGGCGCTACCCCGTCGAGCAGCTGCGCCAGCGCGTGCGCGATGCGATTGCCCGCACGCTGGCCGACCCTGCCGGGGATGCCGCCCCGGATGCTGCCCGCCAGCGCGCCGCCGGCGTGGTGACGGCGCTGGTCACCGGCGACCAGCGCGCCATTGACCGGGCCGACTGGGACGTGTTCCGCGCCACGGGCGTGGCCCACCTCATGAGCATCTCGGGGCTGCACATCACGCTGTTTGCCTGGCTTGCGGCCGCACTGCTGGACCGGGCCTGGCGCCGCTCGCAACGCCTGTGCCTGGCCGTGCCCGCGCCCACGGCGGCGTTGGTGGGCGGTGTGCTGCTGGCCGCTGCCTATGCGCTCTTCAGCGGATGGGGCGTGCCCGCGCAGCGCACGGTGTGCATGTTGGCCACGGTGGCGCTGCTGCGCCTGTCGGGGCGGCGCTGGCCCTGGCCGCAGGTGTGGCTGCTGGCCTGCGCGGTGGTGCTGGCGGTCGATCCGTGGGCGCTACTGCAGCCGGGCTTCTGGCTGAGCTTTGTGGCCGTGGCTGTGCTGTTTGCTACCGATTTGGGAGCTGCTAGCGCTTATCCCGTAGGCGTTGCAGGCCGTTTTTATGCATTGCTTCGAGAACAGTGGGTGGTGACGCTGGCGCTCACGCCCCTCACGCTATTGCTGTTCGGGCAGGTTGCGCTGGTGGGGCTGCTGGCCAATCTGGTGGCGATTCCGTGGACCACGCTGGTGGTCACGCCGCTGGCGCTGCTGGGGGTGCTGTGGGCGCCGCTGTGGCAGGCGGCGGCGTGGTGCGTGCAGGCGTTGTCGGTGTTGCTGCAGTGGCTGGCAGCCTGGCCCTGGGCGCAGGTCGCTTTGCCCATGGCCCCGCTGTGGGCCGGCGCGGCAGCCGTGACCGGCGGCGTATTGCTGGCGCTGCGCCTGCCGTGGGGCGTACGTGCCCTGGGCCTTGCGCTGCTGCTGCCGGCGCTGTGGTGGCAGCCCGCGCGCCCGCAGCCGGGGCAGTTCGAGCTGCTGGCCGCCGACGTGGGCCAGGGCCAGGCCGTGCTGGTGCGCACGGCGCGCCATGCGCTGCTGTACGACGCCGGCCCGCGCTACCACCAGGACAGCGACGCGGGCGAGCGCGTGCTGGTGCCCCTGCTGCGCGCGCTGGGCGAACGGCTGGACCTGCTGGTGTTGAGCCACCGCGATACCGACCACACCGGCGGCGCCGCGGCAGTGCTGGCGCAACAGCCGCAGGCACGCCTGCTGGGGTCGATTGAGGCCGACCATGCACTGCAGGCCCTGCGGCCCGCCGAGCCTTGCCTGGCGGGCCAGCACTGGAACTGGGACGGCGTGCTTTTCGAAGTGCTGCACCCGCCGCGCGATGCGGGCGATGGGCCGGGCGCCCGTGCGCCGAAGTCCAATGCCACGAGCTGTGTGCTGCGCATCGCAGCCGCGGGGACCAGTGACAAGACCGGCGGTGCGGTGGCCCTGCTGGTGGGCGACATCGAGCGCGCGCAGGAACAGGCGCTGGTAGATGGCGGTGCAGCGCTGGCGGCAGACCTGCTGCTGGTGCCGCACCATGGCAGCAAGAGCTCGTCCAGCGCGCCATTCCTGGATGCCGTGCAGCCGCGCACCGCGCTGGTGCAGGCCGGCTACCGCAACCGCTTCGGCCACCCCGCGCCCGACGTGGCGGCGCGCTACCGGCAGCGCGGCGTCTTGCTCGTGCAGTCGCCGCCCTGCGGCGCGGCGCGTTGGGTATCCGATGCGCCGCTGGCCGTGCACTGTGAACGAGAGGCCACGCGGCGCTACTGGCACCACCGCGTGCCCGAGGCGTCACTTTTGCCGCAGCCGTAGCGTTGCCGGGCCTGCAACTTGCTATCCTGGGGTCAGGAGGCACGCCGCATGCAGCAGTTCGACGAGATGTACACCGTGCTGCCCTTCGGGGGCAGCGACGTGCGGGCGCACTACCGGCATTACGGCCAGTGGCTGGCGCAGCAGCCGGCCGATGCCATGCAGGCCCGCCGCGCGCAGGCCGAGGTGATCTTCCGCCGCGTGGGCATCACCTTCGCCGTGTATGGCGACAAGGACGAGGAGGGCGCCGGGACCGAGCGGCTGATCCCCTTCGACCTGATTCCGCGCATCATCCCCGCGCAGGAATGGCGCCGCATGCGGCGCGGCCTGGTGCAGCGTGTCACGGCGCTCAACCGTTTCATCCACGACATCTACCACGGCCAGGACATCCTGCGCGCAGGCATCGTGCCTGCCGACCTGATCCTGGCCAATGCGCAGTTCCGTCCCGAGATGGTGGGCCTGGACGTCCCGCAGGACGTGTACGCGCACATCGCGGGCATCGACCTCGTGCGCGCGCCGGGCGCGGATGGCGAGGGCATCCACTACGTGCTGGAGGACAACCTGCGCGTGCCGTCCGGCGTGTCATACATGCTGGAAAACCGCAAGATGATGATGCGGCTGTTTCCCGAGCTGTTTGCGCTGCACAAGGTGGCCCCCGTGGCGCACTATCCCGACCTGCTGCTGGACACGCTGCGTGCCAGCGCGCCGGCCTGGAGCAGCGCCGACCCCACCGTGGTGGTGCTCACGCCCGGCATGCACAACAGCGCCTATTTCGAGCACGCCTTCCTCGCGCAGCAGATGGGCGTGGAGCTGGTCGAGGGCCAGGACCTGGTCGTCAAGGACAACGTCGTCTACATGCGCACCACGCGCGGCCTGCAGCGCGTGCATGTCATCTACCGGCGCGTGGACGACGACTTCCTCGACCCACAGGTGTTCCGGCCCACCTCCACACTGGGCTGCGCGGGGCTCATGCAGGCCTACCGCGCGGGCAACGTGGCCATCTGCAACGCCGTGGGTACGGGCATTGCGGACGACAAGTCGGTGTACCCGTACGTGCCCGAGATGATCCGCTTTTACCTGGGCGAGCAGCCCATCCTGGCCAACGTGCCCACCTGGATGTGCCGCCGCCCTGAAGACCTGCAGTACGTGCTGGGGCATCTGCCGGAGCTGGTGGTCAAGGAGGTGCATGGCGCGGGCGGCTACGGAATGCTCATCGGACCCGCGGCCACGCGCGCCGAGATCGAGGCCTTCCGCGCCGCGCTCATCGCCAATCCCGCGGGCTACATCGCCCAGCCCACGCTCTCGCTCTCGACCTGTCCCACCTACGTGGATGCGGGCATCGCGCCGCGCCACATCGATCTGCGACCCTTCGTACTCAGTGGACAGAAAGTGCAAATGGTGGCCGGCGGGCTCACGCGCGTGGCGCTCAAGGAAGGCTCGCTCGTCGTCAACTCGTCGCAGGGCGGCGGCACCAAGGACACCTGGGTGCTGGGGGATGAGGATGGAGGTCAATGAGATGCTGAGCCGCACTGCCGATCACCTGTTCTGGATGTCCCGTTACACCGAGCGGGCAGAAAACACCGCCCGCATGCTCAACGACAGTTACGAGACCTCCCTGCTGCCGCAGTCCGATGCGCAGGCGCAGGAGGGCTGGCGCGGGCTGCTGTCGATCAGTGAGCTGATTCCCGCCTACACCGCGCGGCAGGGTGCGATCACGGCCACGGGTGTGCTGCGGTTCATGGTGTGCGACGAGGGCAACCCGTCGTCCATCGCCGCGTGCCTGCGCGCGGCGCGCGAGAACGCGCGCGCCGTGCGCGGTGCCCTCACCACGGAGGTGTGGGAGACGCTGAACCAGACTTGGCTGGAGCTGTCACGCCAGCTGCGCGAGGGGGCCTTCGAGCGCGACCCTGGGCAGTTCTTCGAATGGGTGAAGTACCGCTCGCACCTGTCGCGCGGGGTCACGCTGGGCACCATGCTGCAGGACGAGGCGTTTCACTTCCTGCGCCTGGGCACCTTCCTGGAGCGCGCCGACAACACGGCGCGGCTGCTGGACGTGAAGTTCCATGCGGTGCAGAGCGATTTCCACGGGTTGGCGGGTGATGCCCGCCGTTCCACGCCCGAGGCCGACTTCTACCACTGGAGCGCCATCCTGCGCAGCGTTTCGGCGTTTGAGGTCTACCGCAAGGTGTACCGCGACGTGATCACGCCCGAGCGCGTGGCCGACCTGCTCATGCTGCGGCGGGACATGCCGCGTTCGCTGCATGCCAGCATGCACGAGGTGGTGGACAACCTGGCTGCCGTCGCGCATGAGCATTCGGGGGAGACCGAGCGGCGGGCCGGGCGCCTGCTGTCCGATCTGCGTTACGGCCGCATCGACGAAATCCTGGCCACCGGCCTGCATGCCTACCTTACGCAGTTCCTGGACCGCGTGAACGAACTCGGCGGCTGCATCAGCAGGGACTTTCTCGCGCCCGCGGCGGACTGACCGGCACTTCCGGGCCCGGGCTCCGGGGGGTGTTTATTGGCCCTGTGCCATCTGGCGGCTCTGGGCATCGTGCGCGCAGTTCGCGCGCGCGCCTTGGCGGGCAGGGGGCACCAGGCCGTACTGGGCCAGCACGCTGGCCTCCAACTCGCCCGACTCGCGCGCGCATTGCAGTTCGGCAATCACTTCAGCGCGTGTGCGGCCGACAGTGTTGGTACGGTCGTGGGTGGAATGGGGCATGGCGGCCACCTGCGTCTGTGCCGCCGAGGGCGCAGGGGCGTGCTGCGGCACCTGGGCCAGCGCGCCCGTGGTGGCGGTGCCGGCCAGCGCCAGTACGGCACTGGCGATGGCGCCGCGCAGCAAGGGGCGGCGCGTGGAAGGGACCTGCGAGGTCAGCGTATGCAAGGCGTTCATGAGGGCTCCTGTGGGGACACTGCCGGCGGCACCATGCCGTCCGTGGAGCCACTGTGCCGGCCCGCCCGTCGGCGTTCCAGCGCATTGCGACGAACCGCGCGCCGGCGTGCGCCAGCTGCCGTGCACGTTCGCCAGTGCGGCCGTCCCCGCGGTCAACGCGATGCGTTGCGCCGCTGCTCGCGCAGCATGAACAGGTACAGGCCCTCGACCTTTTCGCGCGCCCATGGCGTCTTGCGCAGGAACTTGAGGCTGGAGACGACGCTGGGGTCGCTCTGGAAGCAGCGCACGGGAATGCGGCTGGCCAGACCCTCCCAGCCGAAATACTGCTGCAGCGCCACGACCATCGCCTCCAGCGTGATGCCGTGCAGCGGGTTGCGGGGCTGTGCGGGTGGTTGTGGGGCGGGCGCTGCAGGTTGGTCGGTCATGGACGGCGAGCATACGCGCTTGCCGCCCACGAACGCTGATTTGAAGGAAATTGCCCTATAGCGCTTATTTGGTAAGCGCCAACAGCTATTAAAAATATAGCAATTGCCTCTGCTGGTGTTGCAGCAGCGGCTCGTTGGCAAACAGCTCCGCAGCCCAGTCGACGAAGGCGCGTACCTTGGCGCTCAGATGGCGGTTGGGCGGATACACCACGTACACGGGCAGCAGGGGGTGGGACCAGTCGGGCAGCACGCGCACGAGTTCGCCGCGCTCAAAGTGCTGCTGGGCCTGGAAGGTAGTGATCTGCCCCACGCCCTGGCCGGCGACGAGGGCGTTCAGATAGGCGTTGCTCTCGTTCACGGCCAGGTGAGAGGGGCCCGAGGTTTCGATCACCTCGCCGTCCTTGTGAAACTCCAGCGGGTAGCGGCGCGCCGAGACGGGCGAGAAGTAGATCACGGTGCGGTGGCTGCGCTCCAGGTCCAGAGGGTGCGCGGGCACGCCAAAGCGCTCCAGGTAGGCGGGCGCGGCCACGGTGATGAATTCCAGGTTTCCGATGCGCCGCGCCACCAGGGACTGGTCGGCCAGCTCGCCGCCGCGGATCACACAGTCGACGTTGTCGCCGATGAGGTCCACGGTGCGGTCGCTCACGCCCAGGTCGATCTGGATGTCGGGGTAGCGCTCCTGGAACTGCGCCAGGTTTGGCACGATGAGCAGCCGCGCCACCGACGATCCCACGTCCACGCGCAGACGCCCGCGCGGGTTGGCGCGCGCCTGGCTCATGCTGGCTTCGATGTCGTCGAAGTCGGCCAACAGGCGCACGGTGCGGTCGTAGAACGCGGCGCCGTCGGCCGTCACGGTGACGCGGCGCGTGGTGCGGTTGAGCAGCTTCACGCGCAGGCGCTCCTCCAGCGCCTGGACGTGCTTGGTCACGGTGCCCTTGGGCAGCTGCAGTGAATCGGCGGCGCGCGTGAAGGTGCCAGCTTCGACCACCCGCGCGAATATGCGCATGGCCTGTATCTGGTCCATGTGCCTCTCCTTCTCGCTGGTGGATGAGAGTCTGGAGGCCTACCGCGGCACGCTGTACCTCACGCAGCGCCGCTACCAGGCGGGCGACGTGGCGAAACTGGACGTGGCGCGCGTGCAGACGGAGGTGGCGGCCACCGAGTCCGAAGCACTGGCGCTGGAGCGCCAGCAGGCGCAGCTGCGGCATGCATTGGCCGTGCTGGTGGGCGACGTGGCCACGGGCTTCTCGCTGACACCGGCGGCGGTCGAGGCCGCGCTGCCGGTGATTCCGCCCGGCGTGCCCAGCACGGTCCTGGCGCGCAGGCCCGATGTGTCTGCGGCCCAGGCCGCGGTGCTGGCGGCGCAGGCACGCGTGGGCGTGGCGCAGGCGGCGTGGTTTCCTGCGCTGGCACTCACGGGCAGTGCGGGCTTTGCATCGCCCGAGCTGGGCGATCTGTTCAAGTGGTCGGCGCGTTCCTGGGGCATTGGCATGCTGCTGTCGCTGCCGCTCTTCGATGGCGGCCAGCGCGCCGCCCAGGAGGAGGGTGCGCGCGCCCGGCTGGAAGGGGCGCTCGCCGCCCACCGCGGCCAGGTGCTCACGGCCTTTCGCGAGGTGGAAGACCAGCTCAGCGCGCTGCGTCTGCTGGCCGACCAGGCGCAGGCACAGGACCGCGCCGTGCAGTCCGCCGCGCGAGCTGCGCAACCGCCGCCAGGCGCTGCAGGTGCGCACAGCGCAGTACATGGCCACGGTGGGGTTGGTGCGCGCGCTGGGCGGGGGTTGGGATATCACCAGCTGAGCGCGTAGGGATTCGCGCCCACGCGACTGCGCCGCGGGGCGTTGCACTCTATAGTGACCGGTTGCGGCCGGCGCGGGTCTTGCCCCTGCGCCTGGCGCCCGATTTTTCTTGACATGACACCCAGGAGCCCATTGCATGACCTATCCCGACACGCGCCTTTTCATCGCCGGCCAATGGCAGGACGCCGAGAGCGGCAAGACCATCGCCGTGCACAACCCGGCCACGGGCCAGGAAATCGGGCGGGTGGCGCATGCGGGCATTGCCGACCTGGACCGTGCGCTGGAGGCTGCGCAAAAGGGCTTCGAGGTGTGGCGCGACACGCCCGCCATCGAGCGCGCCAAGACCATGCGCCGGGCGGCCGCGCTGATGCGCGAGCGCGCCGATGCCATTGCAGCCATCCTCACGCAGGAGCAGGGCAAGCCCCGGGCCGAGGCGCGTGTCGAGGCCATGGCCGCGGCCGACATCATCGAGTGGTTTGCCGATGAGGGCATGCGCGTGTACGGCCGCATCGTGCCGTCGCGCAACCTGGCCGTGCGCCAGATGGTGGTGAAGGACCCGGTGGGGGTGGTGGCCGCGTTCACGCCCTGGAACTTCCCCATCAACCAGGTGGTGCGCAAACTGGGCGCGGCGCTGGCCGCGGGCTGCGCGGTGCTGGTCAAGGCGCCGGAGGAGACGCCCGCCAGCCCGGCCGAGTTGATCCGTGCGTTTGCCGATGCCGGCGTGCCCGCCGGTGCGGTGGGCCTGGTGTACGGCAACCCGGCCGAGATCTCCAACTACCTGATCCCGCACCCCATCGTGCGCAAAGTCACGTTCACCGGCTCCACCCCCGTGGGCAAGCAACTGGCGGGGCTGGCGGGCCAGCACATGAAACGTGTGACCATGGAGTTGGGCGGCCACGCCCCTGTGATCGTCTGCGAGGACGCGGATATCGAACTGGCGGTCAAGGCCTCGGGCGGCGCCAAGTTCCGCAACGCGGGGCAGGTATGCATCTCGCCCACGCGCTTTTTGGTGCACGAGAGCGTGCGCGCCGACTTCGTGGCCGCGCTCACGCGCCATGCCCAAGGCCTGAAGGTGGGTGACGGCCTGGCCGAGGGCACGCAGATGGGCCCGCTGGCCAACCCGCGCCGCGTGGCGGCTATGGTCGACCTGCTGGCCGATGCCGTGCAGCAGGGCGCCACGGTGCGCACGGGTGGCGAGCGGCTGGGCGAGGTGGGCAACTTCTTTGCGCCCACGGTGCTCGACAACGTGCCGACCCATGCACGCATCTTCAACGAGGAACCCTTCGGACCCGTCGCGGCCGTGCAGGGTTTCACGCAGCTCGAAGCGGCCATCGCCGAGGCCAACCGCCTCGCCTACGGCCTGGCGGGCTACGCGTTCACGCGCTCGCTCAAGAATGCCCACCTGCTGAGCCAGCGCGTCGAGGTGGGCATGCTGTGGATCAACCAGCCTGCGACGCCCTCGGCCGAGCTGCCGTTTGGCGGCATCAAGGATTCGGGCTACGGTTCCGAGGGCGGCCCCGAGGCGCTGGAGGCTTGCCTGAACACGCGCGCGATCTCCATCACCCACGTCTGACGCCGCCCTTCAGCACCACCAGCCCCGGCCTGCCGGGGCTTTTTTTACACCGCGCTCAGAAGCGGTAGGTGCCCGTCAGCAGCACGTTGCGGCGCTCGCCGTAGAAGCAGTCGCCGCGCGCCAGGCACTGGGTGATGTTGACCTTGTCCGTCAGGTTGTTGATGTTCAGCGCCAGGCGCCAATCGCCCGCGTCGTAGGCCACCATGGCATCGGCCAGCAGCACCGACGGGGTATCGATGGCCGGTGTGCCGGTCCACTGCGATCCGGTGTAGCGCACGCCGGCGCCCACCGTCCAGCCGCCCCGGCCCTGGGCCGCGAAGCGGTGCATGAGCCAGCTGGACGCCGTGTGCCGCGGCACGCCCGCCACGCGCTGGCCCTGGTCGCCCGCGTTGCTGCGGCTGATGGTGGCGTCGGCATAGGCATAGCCCAGCGTCCAGTCCCAATGGCGCGCCAGGCTGGCGGTCATCTCGGCTTCGAGACCCTTGATGGTGACCTCGCCGATCTGCAGGCTGTTGAGCGGGTTGCTCGGGTCGGTGGTCTTGCGGTTCTTCTCGCGCAGGTGGTAGAGCGCCGCAAAGGCCGAGATGCCGCGCCCTTCGGGCATCCACTTCACGCCGGCCTCCCACTGCTGGCCGCGCTGGGGTTTGTAGGCCGTGCCGTACACGTTGACGCCGCCCAGCGGTTGGAACGACTCTGAATAACCGACATACGGTGCCCAGCCCCCGCCGGCCTGGTAGGTCAGGCCCAGGCGCTTGGTCCAGGCCTTGTCGTCCACCGCCGCGGCGGGGCGGCCTTCGGTGTCGGTCTTGGCGCGGTCATGGCGCAGGCCCAGCGTGGCGGTCCACGCACCCCAGCGCATCTGGTCCTGCAGGTACAGGCCCAACTGGCGCTGCGTCACGTCGGGCAGGGCCGTCAGGGCGGCGCTGCTGGGCGGGGTGAAGTTGCCGTACACCGGTGCATACACGTCGATGGCGGGCGCCACGGCGCGCCAACTGGACTGGCTGGTGTGGTTGCGCTGACCATCCACGCCGACCAGCAGCGTGTGCTCTACCGCGCCCGCGCGCAGGTGGCCTTCCAGCTGCGTGTCGATGAGCAGCAGGCGGCTGGCGTTGCGTTGCCAGGCGGCGTCGCGCAGCACGGTGCGACCATTGGCGTCGAACACCGGACGCGCGGGTCGGCCGCTGGCGGCATTGGCAGTGAAGCTGGTGTAGAGCGTGCGGTAGTCCACGTCGCTCACGGTGCGGCGCAGGTTCTGGCGCAGCGTCCAGTCGCCGTTCAGGCGGTGGCTGAAGAGGTAGCCCCAGGAGGCGTTCTCGGTGTCGTAGGCGTCCCAGCCCGGCTCGCTGATGAAGGTGTTGGTGGGAATACGCCCGTAGGCACTCGGCAGCCGCGTGCCCTGCCAGGGGAAGAAGCCGATCAGCGAGCCGCTTTGGTCCTTCTGGTAGTGCGCCTGCAGCGTAAGCGAGGTGTCCGCACTCGGCCGCCAGGTGAGCGATGGCGCGAACACCACGCGGTCATCGTCCACGTGGTCCAGCTGCGTGCCGCTGTCGCGGCCCACGGCCACCAGGCGGTAGAGCCACCGGCCCTCGGCATCCAGCGGGCCGGTCAGGTCGGCGGCGATCTGCTTGCGCGCATGGCTGCCTATCTGCACCTGCACCTCGCGCTGGCGCTCGGCCAGCGGACGCTTGGACGTGAGGTTGAGCACGCCGCCCACGCTGCCCTGGCCGTAGAGCACCGAGGAGGGGCCGCGCAGGAATTCCAAGCGCTCCAGCGTGTAGGGCTCTGCCTTGACATTGTTGTACGTGCCATAGGTGCGCAGCAGGCCGTCCAGGTACTGCGTCACATCGCCGCCGCGCGCCTTGAAGCTGTCCACGCGGCTGTCGAAGTAGCTCGACACGATGCCCGCGCTGTAGCGCGTGGTCTCGCGCAGCGTCTGTACTCCCTGGGCTTCCATCTGGTCGCGCGTGACCACGCTGATGGCCTGGGGTGTCTCGATGAGCGGCGTGTCGGTCTTGGTGGCCGACAGCGCGCGGCGGGCCACGAAGCCCCGTACCGGTTCGGTGGCGCTTTGCTGCGCCGGGTCGGCGCTGATGGTGACCGCGGGCAGGGCGGCTTCGGTGGTCTGGGCATGCGCGGCGGCGCCGCACAGCAGCGCCACGGCGGCCTGTGCGGCGGCAGTGCGCGTGGCGGGGAAAGTGCGAAAGATCATGGTGCTATGAATAGTGAAGCTGGTTGCGCAAGATGGACGGACGCTGCAGCGTGTTTTGATAGAAATTGAGGTGCTCAGAACGTGTAGTCCAGCGTGACGTAGAGCGAGCGCGGCTCGCCCGGTGTGACGGCTGCAAAGCCCGCAGCCGTGGTGGATGCGTCCACGTAGTAGCGCCGGTTGGCGGCGTTCTTCAGGTTGGCTTGCAGTCGCACGCCGCCGCCGAACTGGTAGCCCAGCGCGAGGTCCACCACGGTGTAGCCGGGCAGGCGCCACCGGTTGTCGTTGGCGGTGAACTTGTCGCCCTGGTGGACCAGCCCGCCGCCGACCCACAGGCCGGGCACCCGGGGCAGGCGGTACTGGGTCCACAGCGAGGCGGTGCGCCGCGGGGCGAGCGCGACGCGGTGGCCCACGTTGGCGCCGGGCACGGTGTCGGCCAGCACCTTGGGGTCGAGGAAGGTGGCCTGCGCGGTAACGCTCCAGCCCGGGGTGATGCGGCCTTGGGCCTCCACTTCCAGCCCCTTGATGCGCTGGCGGCCTGTCAGCACAGAGTAGCCGGGGTGCTCGGGGTCGTTGGCCGGTGCGTTGGTCAGTTCCAGCGCGAAGGCCGACACGGTGGTGAGCAGGCGCTGGCCCAGCCATTCCTGCTTCCAGCCCACCTCCAGCTGCTTGCCCTCGGAAGGCGGTGCCGCGCGGTCGCCCCACAGCAGCGTGCCCGAGTTCGCCTGGAACGAGCGCGCATGGCTCACATAGAACATGCTGGCGGGCAGGGGCTGCCAGCTCAGCGCGGCGCTGGGTTGGGTCTTGCTCAGATCCGTGGCGGGCTTGGTGTAAGCGTCCTTGAGCCGGTCGCGGCGCAGGCCCAGCAGCAGGCTGAAGTCGCCCAGGGCGAGCCGGTCCTGCACGAACAGGCCCGTGTTGCGCGTGTCCGAGGCCACGGCGGCCCTGCCGCCGGAAGCCGCGGGCGGCACCAGGCCCGTCACGGGCTGGTACAGGTCCACCGCACCCAGGTTGCCCGTGCCACGCGCACCGTACACGCCCTCGATGGCACGCCAATCCAGCCCGGCGAGCAGCGTGTGGCGCATGGGACCCGTCCGCACTTGTGCGCGCAGTTCGGCCAGCGCGGTGTCCGACGTGTAGTTCTGCCCCGGTGCCAGCCAGTAGCTGCGCGCCACCTGGCCGCCCGTCACCGGGCCGATGGGATAGACCATGTTCACGTTGCGAAAGGTCTCGTTGCGCGACAGGTGCACCCGCCCTTCAAGGCTGTCGGTGAAGCGGTGCTGCAGCTCGGTGGAATAAAAGCGCAGGTGCCCGTCGGTGCGCAGCCAGGGCTCGTCATAGAAGGTGCCCACCGGGAGCACGTCCGCGCTGCGCGGGTTCTGCGGGTCGGGCACCGCCAGCCCCACGGTGGATACGCCTTCCAGGCTTTGGTACTCGGCCTGTGCGCGCCAGCGCGTGTCCGGCGTGAGCTGCCATTCCAGGCTGCCGGCCAGGCCCTGCTTGCGCGGCGTGTTGCCGTCCACGAAGCTGCCGCCGCGGCTCGCGCCGCCGTCCAGCCGGTAGCGCAGCGTGCCGTCGGCATTCAGGGGGCCGGTGAGGTCGAATTCGGCATTGCGCCAGCCGTGGCTGCCCGCGCCGATCTTCACGCTGCGCAGCGGATCGGCCTGGGGCCGCTTGCTCACGTAGTTGACGAGGCCGCCCGGCGCCACCTGGCCGAACTCCAGCGCGGCCGGGCCCTTGATGACCTCGACGCGTTCGATGTTGAACAGCGGTGGGTCGAGCAGGTGCACGAACTTGGCACCGTCGCGCAGGTAGTTGTAGGTGTTGTTGGCCCACAACCCGCGGATCGCGAACTGCGAGTACGAGCCTGCGTACTCGCTGCGCGAGGACACGCCGGCCGCGTTGCGCAGCACGTCGCGCTCCGTGGTGGCCAACTGCTGCTCCAGCAGCGCGCTGTCGATCACGCTCACGGCGCGCGGCGTCTCCAGCACTGGCAGGCCCAGGCGCGAGCTGCTTTGCGCGCGGCGCGCGGGCGTGGCGGCGGCGCCCGCCGTGGAGTCGACCACGTCTACCTGGCGCAGGGTGGCGGTTGCCGCCGGCGCGCCTTGCGGGGCCTCGGCGGTCTGCGCGATCGCGCTGCCGCACAGCAGCCACAGCGCGGCTTGCGCGGCCAGGGCCACGGCCGTGCGCCGCGGCCGGGGAACAAGGGGAGGTTTCATGGCGGTAGGGGATGCAAGGGGCGGGACACCGCTCAGCGCGCCTTGGCGGTCGGTGCGGGCAGGGCGGGCAGGGCGGGCGATATGGCGCCGTGCGTCTGCACGAAGCTCAGCGTGGTCACGTAGCTCGCTTCGCCATAGGGCTGGCCCAGGTGCTCGCCGGGGGTCTTGTCGGTGTGCTGGACCTCGGCCACGTACTGGCCCTGCCATGGCAGGGCAAAGCGCACCGTGCCGTCTTCGCCGGTGGTGGCCTCGCGCGACCAGCCGGAGGGCGCCACCAGCGTCACCTTGGCCTTGGGCAGCGGGGCGCCCTGGAACACCACGCGCAGCGTGCCGTCCTGCCCCGTGGGCACGAGGTCCAGGGGCGCGGCGGCGTCCACCGGCTGCGCCAGGCTGGACACCCAGCGCGCCGCGGGGCGCCACAGCAGCGGCGGACGCTGCGTCTTGCTGCGGTCGATGAGCGGGTACGGGGCTTCCGCCCAGAGCGTGTCCGCAGCGCTTTGCGGCGCATAGACGAAGGCCGTGGGCGTGCGGCGGCCTTCGGTCGACCGCGCTCCGGCCTGGCGTAGCACAGGCACTGCGGTGAATTTATCCAACAGGCCCGGCGAGGTCTCGCGCAGGTTATCGGCGTATTCACCGAAGTGCAGGCGCGTCTCGTTCGGTGCCTGCTCCAGCCAGACCTGGTGGGCCTGCGCAGCGCCGCCGGCCAGCAGCAGCGCACCGGCCAGCCGCGCGAGGGGGTGTCGAGGGATGAGGGACATGGGCGTGTTCTCCTGTGAATGGATGGATGTATGCGAGGAATGGCGTTTGCTATTGAATGAATAGCTGTCAGCGCTTTACAGATAAGCGCTGTGGCCGGTTTTGATGCGAAGATCAGGCAGGCGCATGAAGGCTCTCGCAAGGGCGCTCCAGGGCGCCTTGTGGATAACGCTGGCTGCCTGCGCCAGCCGGGCGGCTGGCGTGGGTGGCTCTGAAAGAAGTGCGTGTGCGTCGGCACACCGGCCCGCGATGCGGGCCATGCGGGCTCAGCCCGGCCCGGCGCCGGCGCAGCCCGTGGCCGCGGCCCCTACGAACAGCGCGGCCAGCAAGGCCGCCACGCCGGCGGTGGGCAGCCAGCGTGGCCGCCAGGTGGCCAGCGCCGTGGCGGCCAGCGCTGCCAGCGAGAGGGCTACGCTCCACCACACCAGGCCCATGGGCACGGTCGGGGCCGGCCGTCCCACGGCATGGGCCAGGGCCGCTGCCAGCAGTACCCAGCCCACGCCACGCAGGCGCTGCAGCGTGGGGGCGGTGGCGGATCGGCGCAGCGCGTCCTCGTGGTGCCGATCCATGCCCAGGGCCATGGCGCACCAGCCGGCCAGGCACAACAACAGTTCTGTCATCTCAGGCTCCCGCGCGGTGGCCGCGCGCGGCCGTTAGGTGTGCCGGCACGGCCGCTGGGGGCCTTGCGCTGGCGGGCGCCCGCAGCGGCCGCAGCCGGTAGGCCAGCGCCAGCAGCAACGCGCCGGTGGCGAGGAATGCCAGGTCCATGCCTGCCAAAACCCAGTCGCGGGCTGGCAGGCTGACGCCCAGGTGCGCGTGCGTGGTGGCTGCGTTCAACAGCGGCATCAGCGCCCAGAGCGCCCCGGCCAGTGCCAGCAGGGCGCACCAGCCGCGCCGGCCCGGCGAGGCGGCCGCGAGCAGCAGCGCTAGCGCCCATGCGCTGAAGAAACAGGCCAGCTCCGCATCGGCCCGCGCCGCCCAGTGCAGCGGCAGCAGCCGGTTGGCAGCGAGGTAGACCGCCAAAGCCAGCGGCAGGCCGGCCAGCGCCGCCAGGTTGAGGCTGGCCACCAGCCGCNCGCCGAAGGGCAGGCGCTGGGGCTGCCCGGCATGGGGACGCCGTGCCTGCGCTTGGCGCTTGACAGTCCACAGCACCAGGCCGGTGGCGATCATCAGGCTGCCCAGCACGCCGAAGCCGAACAGGGCCCAGCGCAGGCCGGGACCTGCGAACCGTGCAAGGTGCAGGCCGTAGAGCACGCCATAGGTCTGCCGTGCCGCGCCGGCGGGGGCGGCTTCGTGCAGCAACTGGCCACTGGCGCCATCGAACCACAGGCGTTCGGGACCGTACTGCAGGCGGTCGCCGTCATGGCGCGTGACCTCCAGGCGCACATCGCCGCCGGGGTCGCGCTGCGCGCGCAGGCGCTGCACGCGCCCTCCCTGCCAGTGGGCCTGGGCCTGCTGCATGGCAGCGGCCACGGCCAGCGGTGGCAGGGGCGCGGGCGGACCGGCCTGGGCGGTGCCCGCGCTGCGCGGGGCGTCCCCCTGCAGTTCTGCGAAGTAGCTGGCCGTGTCGGTGCCGCGTGCGCCGGGATACACGGCGGCAATGCCCGCCGGCAGGTACAGCGAGTGAAAGATCATGAGTCCGCTGAAGGTGATCACCAGGTAGAACGGCAGCGCCAGCACGCCGCTGACGTTGTGCGCATCCAGCCATGCACGCTGGCCGCCCTTGGCGGGGCGAAAGGTGAAGAAGTCCTTGAAGATGCGCCGGTGCGTGACCACGCCGGTGAGCAGCGCCACGAACATCAGCAGCGTGGCCACGCCCACGATCCAGCGCCCTTGCAGCACCCATCGGCCCTGGTGCGCGGTGCGCAACTCGAAATGGAAGCGGTAGAAGAAGTCTCCTCCTGCCGTGGCCCGTGGCGTGAGGATGTCGCCGGTGGCGGGGTGCACCAGCAGGGTCTGGAAGCGCTCGCGCGGCCCTGCGTGCCACAGCAGCGACAACTCGGGCTGGCGCTCGTCGGGCAGGCGCATGATCCACTGGGTGGCATGCGGTGCGTGCTGCCGCAGGGCGGCCAGGGCGCGCTCGGCGACGGCTGCCGCGTCATCTGCCTTGGCGGGCGGCAGGGCCTGGAGTTCGGGGCGCATCCAGTGGTTGAACTCGGGCTTGAAATACGACAGCGTGCCCGTCACGAAGATGGCAAACAGCAGCCAGCCCAGCAGCAGCCCCGCCCAGGTGTGCAGCCAGGCCATGGCCTGGCGAAAGCCCTCGCGTGCGGGAGCGCGGGATGCGTCGGCGGGCGGGCTCATGCGGCACCCGCCAGCCATTGCGGCACCTGGGCGGCCAGCCCCAGCAGCATCGCAGGGCCCAGCACGCCGCACCAGGCCTGCCAGGCCGTGCGCGCAAAGAAAACCCAGGCGATGGCCAACGCATAGACCAGCCACGCCAGCAAGGTGGCGGCCAGCACGGCGTCCACGCGGGTGCTGCGTTGTGCCAGGGCCAGCGCGGCCGCAGCCGTGAAGGCCGCCGTGAGCGCATAGCCTCCCGCCACCGCGGCCAGTGTGCGCGAGGCCACGGCGAGCCGGTAGCGCCACAACGGTTGCGTGGGCCTCATCGGACTCCCTCCTGTGCCGCGAGGGAGCGGGACGGCCGCACGGCGGTCGAGGCCTCGCCGTTGAACAGGGGCGGGGCGGCGTCGAGGCGCAACGTCAAGGCGGAGCAGGCGCGGGCCACGGGTTACTTAAGATATGTCATGAGAACGATTCGCATTTAAGTATAGGTGAGGAATGCCTGCGTACGTGAAGGCCGTCCGCCGTTGCGATGCGTGCGCGCGACAGGTGCCGCTGCGCCGGCACCACAGGCAGGCCCATGCACGGCGCCGGCTTGGTCGTGCACCGCAAAACGGGCTGTAACGTTGCGAAAGCGTCCGCGTGAGCGTCAGCCGCGCTCAACCGGCCGGCCGGGGTCGCTGCACCACTCGCTCCAGCTGCCGGCAAACAGGGCCGTGGGACCCAGGCCCGCGATTTCCATGGCCAGCAGGTTGGGCAGGGCGCTCACGCCGCTGCCGCATTGATGGACGACGGTGGCGGGGTCGCGGCCCTCCAGCAGGGTGGTGAACTCGGCACGCAGCTGCTCCGGGCTCTTGAAGTGGCCGTCCGTTCCCAGGTTCAGGCCGAAGGGGCGGTTGAGTGCGCCGGGGATGTGGCCCGCCACGGGATCCAGCGGCTCCACCTCGCCGCGGTAGCGCGGTGCGCCGCGTGCGTCGATGAGAGTCTGCGCGCTGTGGCCCAGGGCGTCATGCACCTGCTGCACGCTGACCAAGCGGCGCAGCGGCTCGCGCAAGACGAAGTGGGACGCGAAATGCGTGGCTTCATCCCCGCTGGCCAGCGCGCCGCCGGCGGCCTGCCAGGCCTGCAGCCCGCCGTCGAGCACGGCCACGGCATCATGTCCCGCCCACTTGAGCATCCACCACAGGCGGCCGCAGTAGTTGGCGCCGTTGCGGTCGTACACCACGGCCTGCATGTCATTGGCAAAGCCGATGTCCGAGAGCCAGGTCGCAAATCGCTCGCGGTTGGGCAGCGGGTGGCGCCCGCCCGATGCGGGATCGTCCGCCGCCGAGGCCACGACCGTGCCGCCCGCGCCGGGGGCGCCATGGCGGGCGCTCAGGTGCTTGTCCAGGTCGGCGTGGAAGGCGCCGGGGATGTGCGCCTCGCGGTATTGGCTGGCGCCCAGGGTGGGTTGGGTGAGGTCGAAGCTGCAGTCGAAAACCATCAGCGGCTGGCCGCTGTGCAGGAGGGACTGCAGTTCAGGAACGGAGATCAGCGTGGTGTAGGGCATGGTCGGGCTCTGTGCGTATCGATCAGGCCCCATTGTCGCGGCGTTGGGCGCGCCAGCGCGTCAGTGTTCTTCGGCAGGCGTGTCCGGCGCGGCCCGGGCGCGCAGTACGGTGGCCGTGATGCCGCTGCCCACGATGAGCGCCATGCCCGCCCAGCCGATGAGTGGCAACTGGTCGCCGAACAGCGCCACGCCGTAGATGCTGGCGAAGACGATGCCCGAGTACTGCAGGTTGGCCACCACCAGCGTGCCGCGGGCGGTGAGGGCGCGCGAGTAGGCACGCGTCATGCACAACTGCCCGCCCGCGGCCAGCAGGCCCAGCGGCAGCAGCCACAGCGCGGGCCACCCGGGCCAGTCGGACATACCCGTGACCAGCATAGCCGCGCCGCCGGCTACGGCCGAGCCCACGGCGAAATAGAACACGGTGCGCGTCTCGGGCTCGCCCAGGCGCGACAGCGCCACCACCTGCATGTAGGCGAACGCGGCGGTCAGGCCCGAGCACAGGCCCACCAGGCCCGCGAAGGCCTGGTTGTCGTCGATGCTGGGGCGCAGCATCATGACCACGCCCGCGAACCCGACCAGCACGGTCAGCACCAAGGTCACTTGCAACGGCGGGCGCGGCTGCGCGCTGGAGGGGCGCCAGGCGAGCAACGCGCCGCCGATCAGGAAGGCGGCGATCCACACGCTGCTCATGTAGTTGAGCGTCATCGCCGTGGGCAGGGGCAGGTAGGCGATCGCGTAGAACCACGCGCCCAGCGATGTCACGCCAATCAGGCTGCGCCAGGCGTGCATGCCGGGGTAGCGTGTGGCCAGCGCCACCTTTTGCGAGCGTGCCAGCGCCCAGAGGATGGCCATGCCGATGAAGCCGCGGTAGCAGACCAGTTCGGCCGCGTTGAAGTAGGCGGAGGCCATCTTCACGCAGACCCCCATGCTTGCGAACAGGAACGCCGCCAACACCATCCAGAGCGCTTGCATGGAAAACCTATGGGTATGAATAAAAATAGCTGCCAGCGCTTGTGTATCAAGCGCTGGCAGCTATTGTAATGGTAGCGTGGGGCGGCGGTGTGGGGCCTTAGCCGCGGGACACGGCGGCACCCATGCGACCGCGGTACCACTCGTGGAAGTGCTGCATGCCGTCCTCCATGGGGCTCTGGTAGGGGCCGACCTCGTTGTCGCCGCGTTCCATCAGGGCCTTGCGGCCCGCGTCCATGCGCTCGGCGATCTCGTCATCCTCGATGCAGGTTTCCATGTAGGCCGCACGCTGCGCCTCGACGAACTCGCGCTCGAAGGCGACGATTTCCTCGGGGTAG
Source organism: Diaphorobacter sp. J5-51 (assembly GCF_001023515.1). Taxonomy (NCBI): domain Bacteria; kingdom Pseudomonadati; phylum Pseudomonadota; class Betaproteobacteria; order Burkholderiales; family Comamonadaceae; genus Diaphorobacter; species Diaphorobacter sp. J5-51. The sequence continues at coordinate 52,501 of NZ_JSYI01000026.1, forward strand.
TAGAACTCCACCATGTTCAGCGTCTTGTCCACACCGATCGGGTGCAGCGTGCTGACGGTGAGCACGTGCGGATACCACTCCACCATGATGTGCGGGTAGTAGGTCAGCCAGATCGCGCCGCGCTCGGGCATCTTGCCTTCGCGATACTTCAGCAGCACCTCGTGCCACTTCTTGTACACGTCGGAGCCCGGCTTGCCGAACGTGGAAGCCACCCCCACGGTTTGCACGGAGTATTCCTTCTGGAACTCCCACTTCAGATCGTCACAGGTGACGAAGTTGCCCAGGCCCGGATGGAACGGACCCACGTGGTAGTCCTCCAGGTAGACCTCGATGAAGGTCTTCCAGTTGTAGTTGCACTCGTGCAGTTCCACATGGTCGAGCGCATAGCCCTCGAACGACAGCTCACGCTGCGTGCCCATGCCGGCCAGGTCGGCGGCGATGTCGCGACCGTTGTCCTCGAACAGCAGGCCGTTCCATTCGCGCAGCTTGTAGTTGTTGAGATTCAGGCAGGGGTCGTGCGCGAAATGCGGCGCGCCCAACAGCTCGCCGCTGGTGGAATACGTCCAGCGGTGAATCGGGCAGACGATGTTGCCGCCCGCATGGCCCTTGCCTTGGGCCTGCAGGTTGCCGCGGCCCTTGAGCATCACTGCCTGGCGGTGCCGGCAGACGTTGGAGATCAGCTCCACCCGCCCCTGGGCATTGCGCACGAGGGCGCGGCCCTCCTTTTCCTGGGGCAGCGCGAAGTAGTCGCCCACCTCGGGGACGGCGAGTTGGTGCCCCACGTAGCGGGGCCCTCGCTGGAAGATCGTCTCCAGTTCGCGCTGCAGCAGCGCTTCGTCGAAATAGCTGGAAACTGGTAGTTGGCTTGCGGCCTGCTGCAGTTGAAGACTTAAATCAGACATGGGTGACCTGACCTAAAGACTCCCCACAGGGAGGGTGCGCGTGCGCACGGGGCTATAGAAAAAACGAAACCGGCCCAGGGAAGTACTCCATAGCCGGTTCGTGGTGAAGGAATGGGATTATAGGTGGTGGGGTTATTTCCGCGGCGGGTGTACGTGTATTGCGCGCGCCTAGCAAGCCGCGTGCGGCGTCCGGGGCGGCGATCTCCCGCCGGCCGCGGGGGCATCCCCGCGGCCTTCGCCGGGTAGGCGCGGGGCCCTGCGCCTAAAATTGGCCGTTTCCACTTGCGCCCTTGGCGCTCCGTCTCCATGGCCAAGGCCCCCGCCGCCCCTTCATCCACCCAGCCCGATCCCGTCAGCTACGAAGCCGCACTGGAAGAGCTTGAGCAGCTCGTGGGCCGCATCGAGTCGGGCCAGCTGCCGCTGGACCAGATGCTGGCGGGCTACCAGCGGGGCGCGGTGTTGCTGAACTTCTGCCGCGCGCGCCTGGACGCGGTGCAGGACCAGATCAAGGTGCTGGACGAAGGCACGCTGCAGCCATGGACGCAGGAGTGACGCCCGCCATGTCCGCCGTACCTGTGTTCGATTTCGATGGCTGGATGCGCGCGCAGCTTGCGCGGGTCGAGGACGCCCTGTCCCACTGGGTGTGCCCCGATGCGCCCGCAGGCCTGGGCGAGGCCATGCGCTATGCCGTGCTGGATGGCGGCAAGCGCCTGCGCCCGCTGCTGGTGCTGGCCGCTTGCGAGGCCGTCGGTGGAAACGCGCAGGCCGCCCTGCGCGCCGCCTGCGCGGTGGAGCTGATCCACGCCTATTCGCTGGTGCATGACGACATGCCCTGCATGGACAACGATGTGATGCGCCGCGGCAAGCCCACGGTGCATGTGCGCTTTGGCGAAGCGCGTGCACTGCTGGCGGGCGACGCACTGCAGGCGCTGGCATTTGAGCTGCTCACGCCCGAGGATGGGGTACCGCCGGCCATGCAGGCGCGGCTGTGCCGTGAGCTGGCCCGCGCCGCAGGCGCCGACGGCATGGCCGGCGGGCAGGCCATCGACCTGGCCAGCGTGGGCCTGCAGTTGTCTGAAGACCAGTTGCGTCAGATGCACCGCCTGAAGACGGGCGCGCTGCTGCAGGCCAGCGTGGTGATGGGCGCGGTCTGCGGCCAGACCCCGGAGGGCACGCTGCGCGCGCTGAGCGACTACGGCGCAGCCATGGGGCTGGCCTTCCAGGTGGTGGACGACGTGCTGGACGTGACCCAGGACTCCGCCACACTGGGCAAGACCGCCGGCAAGGACGCCGCGTGCGACAAGCCGACCTATGTCTCGCTGATGGGGCTGGAGGCCGCGCGCGCGCATGCCGAAGCCCTGCGCGCGCAGGCACTGGCGGCGTTGGCCGCCAGCGGCCTGACCGACACGCGGGCGTTGGCGGCGTTGGCCGACATGGTGGTGCGCCGTTCGCATTGATGATGGGCAAGGCTGCGCATGGCGGGGCTGGTGTCTTTTTATGAATCAAATTGGCCTCTAGCGCTTATTCATCAAGCGCTAACAGCTACTAAAAACATAGCATATGTCCACGACGAACTATCCGCTGCTTGAGCGCGTGAACGATCCCGCCGACCTGCGCCGGCTGCCCCGTGCCGAGCTCAAGGCACTGGCTACGGAGCTGCGCGCCTTCGTGCTGGAGAGCGTGTCCAAGACCGGCGGGCATCTGTCGTCCAACCTGGGCACGGTGGAGCTGACCGTGGCGCTGCACGCCGTGTTCGACACGCCGCGCGACCGGCTGGTGTGGGACGTGGGCCACCAGACCTACCCGCACAAGATCCTGACCGGGCGGCGCGACCGCATGCCCTCGCTGCGCCAGCTGGGCGGCCTGTCGGGCTTTCCGCAGCGCGCCGAGAGCGAATACGACACCTTTGGCACCGCGCACTCGTCCACCAGCATCTCCGCGGCGCTGGGCATGGCGCTGGCGGCCAAGCAGCGCGGCGACGAACGCCGCTGTGTAGCCATCATCGGCGACGGCGCCATGACCGCCGGCATGGCCTTCGAGGCGCTGAATAACGCCGGCGTGGCCGACGCCAACCTGCTGGTGATCCTGAACGACAACGACATGAGCATCAGCCCGCCCGTGGGTGCACTGAACCGCTACCTGGCGCAGCTCATGAGCGGACAGTTCTACGCCAAGGCACGCGACATGGGCAAGAGCGTGCTCAAGAACGCGCCGCCGCTGCTGGAGCTGGCCAAGCGCCTGGAGCAGCAGGCCAAGGGGATGGTGGTGCCGGCCACGCTGTTCGAGAAGTTTGGCTTCAACTACATCGGCCCCATTGATGGGCACGACCTGGACTCGCTGATTCCTACGCTGGAAAACATCCGCGGCCTCAAGGGCCCGCAGTTCCTGCACGTGGTCACCAAGAAGGGCCAGGGCTACAAGCTGGCCGAGGCCGACCCCGTGGCCTACCACGGCCCGGGCAAGTTCGATCCGCGCGTGGGCCTGGTGAAACCGGCCACGCCGCCCAAGCAGACCTTCACGCAGGTCTTTGGCCAGTGGCTGTGCGACATGGCCGAGAAGGACGAGCGCCTGGTGGGTATCACGCCCGCCATGCGCGAGGGGTCGGGCATGGTGGAGTTCCACCAGCGCTTTCCCGAGCGCTACTACGACGTGGGCATCGCCGAGCAGCACGCCGTGACCTTTGCCGCCGGTATGGCGTGCGAGGGGGTGAAGCCGGTGGTGGCGATCTACTCGACCTTCCTGCAGCGCGCCTATGACCAGCTCATCCACGACGTGGCGCTGCAGAACCTGCCCGTGGTGTTTGCCCTGGACCGTGCGGGCCTGGTGGGTGCGGACGGCGCCACGCACGCCGGCGCGTATGACATCGCCTTCGTGCGCTGCATTCCGAACATGAGCATGGCCTGCCCGGCCGACGAGCGCGAATGCCGCCAACTGCTCACCACTGCCTACGAGCAAGACCACCCTGTGGCCGTGCGCTACCCGCGCGGCGCGGGCGTGGGCGTGGCGCCGCTGCCCGGTCTGGAGGGGCTGCCCTTCGGCAAGGGCGAGGTGCGCCGCAAGGGCCGGCGCATTGCCATCCTGGCTTTCGGCACGCTGCTGTACCCGGCGCTGCAGGCGGCCGAGGCGCTGGACGCTACGGTGGTGAACATGCGCTGGGCCAAGCCGCTGGATACGCAGCTGCTGCTTCAGGTGGCAGCGGAGCATGATGCGCTGGTCACCGTCGAGGAGGGCTGCATCATGGGCGGCGCCGGCAGTGCCGTGGCCGAGGCGCTGGCCGCCGCAGGCGTGCAGCGCCCCTTGCTGCAACTGGGCCTGCCCGACGCGTTCATCGAGCATGGCGACCCGGCCAAGCTGCTGGCCCTGCAGGGGCTGGACGCCGCTGGCATGCAGCGCTCCATCACCGAGCGCTTCGGCGCATTGCCGGGCGAGCAGGCGCTGGCAGCGGCCTGACGCGTTTTCCTTCCCTTCACAACAATGCAGTCATCCCGCGGCAGCGTGCCGCTGGGATGCGTCGCGGCGCCTGTGCAGCCCATCGCGGAGGCCTGCGCTGCCCCTTGCCCGGCCGAGTAATACGCGCCATTCGCGGATTTTTCAGGGGAAACCCGCAACGGGGCCGGCAACCCACGTTTTTACAATTTACCTCCGCTCATCGGCGGGATTCAGCGGCGCGTACACTCAACCGCGTTACTGTTTGTTTGCTTCATCATTTCGGAGAATTTGTCCATGGATCGTCGCTCAATCATCAAGCAGGCCGGTTTGGCTGGCGTACTCGCAGCCGGGGTTGCACCCGCAGTGCATGCCCAGGCCGCCGTTCGCTGGCGCCTTGCCTCCAGCTTCCCCAAGTCGCTGGACACGATCTTTGGCAGTGCAGAAAAATTGTCCCAGGCCGTCAAGGCGATGTCGGGCGGCAAGTTTGAGATCTCCGTGCACCCCGCCGGCGAGCTGATGCCCGCGTTTGGCGTGGTGGATGCGCTGCAGGGCGACACCATCGATATGGCCCAGACGTCCGCCTACTACTTCACCGGCAAGGACCCCGTGTTCGCCTTCAGCTGCGCCGTGCCCTTCGGCCTGACCACGCTGCAGATGGCAGCCTGGAAGGACCACGGCAACGGCCGCAAGTACCTGGATGCCTTCTTCGAGAAGTACAACTTCAAGACCGCCAGCGCCGGCAACACCACCACCCAGATGGGCGGCTGGTACCGCAAGGAAATCAAGACCGTCGCTGACCTCAAGGGCCTGAAGATGCGCCTGGGCGGCGGCGTGTTCGGCGAGGCCATGGCCAAGCTGGGCGTGGTGGCGCAGAACATGCCCGCCGGTGACGTGTACCAGGCGCTCGAGAAGGGCACGCTGGACGCCGTGGAGTTCGTTGGCCCGTACGACGATGAAAAGCTGGGCTTCAACAAGGTGGCGCCGTACTACTACTATCCCGGCTGGTGGGAAGGCTCCGCTGACCTGGAGTTCTTCATCAACATCAAGAAGTACAACGCCCTGTCGCCCGAGCACAAGGCGATCCTGGACGCGGCCACCCGCGTGGCCGCTGCCGACATGACCGCCAAGTACCAGGTGTTCAATCCGCGCGCCATCAAGAACCTGGTGGCCAACAAGACGCAGCTCAAGGCGTTCCCCAAGGCGATCATGGACGCCGGCTTCAAGGCGTCGATGGAAGTGTTTGCCGAGCACGAGGCCAAGTCGCCCGAGTTCAAGAAGATCCACCAGGACATGCGCGCCTTCCAGCGTGACCAGATCCTGTGGAACCGCTTCTCGGAGTTCCCGTTCAACCAGTACATGAACAGCGTGAAGATCTGATCGCGTGGCGGGCTGCTGCCCTTGCGGCGGCGGCTTGCGACCAATCCAACGAGGCCGCAGTTCCCTGCGGCTTTTTTGTTGCCCGCGCAAACTAAAAAAGCCCCGGCGTACCGGGGCTTTTTAGTGGGGGTGAGACGGCTTACTTGCTGCCCGAGCCCATGGCGTCCTGCAGCGCCTTGGCTGGGTCGTCCGAACCGTAGCCGCCGTCGGCAGGGGGTGCCAACTCGCCCTCCGGTGCCGGTGCCTGCTCGGCGTCTGGAGCGGGCTGCGATGCGAACGGGTCGTTGCCTGGCGCACCGTAGCTCTCCGCATCCTGGAGCGCATCCATCATTTGCGCGCCCACCGCTTCCATGTTCACTTCCACCTTTTTGTCCAGGCTGCCCGTCACCAGGGACGGGAAGGCGATGAGCAGGCTCACCATGATCAGCTGGATCAGGACGAAGGGAATGGCGCCCTTGTAGATCTGCATGGTGGTCACGGGCTGGATGGCCTTGTGCGTCACCCGGTCGATGTAGGGCTTGTCCGGGGCCACCGAGCGCAGGAAGAACAGCGCGAAGCCGAAAGGCGGGTGCATGAACGAGGTCTGCATGTTCATCGCCAGCAGCACGCCGAACCAGATCAGATCGATGCCCATCTTGTCGGCGACGGGTCCCAGCAGCGGCACCACGATGAAGGACAGCTCGAAGTAGTCCAGGAAGAACGCCAGGAAGAAGATCATGAGGTTCACCACGATCAGGAAGCCCACCTGTCCGCCGGGCAGGCTGGCCAGCAGGTGCTCCACCCACTTCGGGCCGTCGGCCGCCTGGAACACCAGGCTGAACGTGGTGGCGCCGATCATGATGAACATCACGAAGCTGGCCAGGCGCGTAGTGGCGCCCAGCGCCTGCTTGAGCAGGGGCATGTCCAGGCGCCGGCGCGCGAAGCCCATGACCAGCGCCGCCATGGCACCCATGGCGCCGCCTTCGGTCGGTGTGGCAATGCCCAGGAAGATGGTGCCCAGCACCAGGAAGATCAGCAGCAGTGGCGGAATCAGCACGAAGGTCACGCGCTCGGCCAGGCGAGAGAGCATGCCCAGCTTGAGCACGCGGTTGATGCTCGCGATGACGAACGCGATGAAGGTGCCGCCGCACATGGCGGTGACGACCTTCTCATCGGTCGGCACGTCCAGCACTTCGGTGCCTGTCCACCACGTATGCACGTCGGCCATGTGAGCGGCTAGGAAGATCGATGCTGCCGTGGAGATGCCCATCACGACGGCCAGCGAGGCATAGCCGGAGCTGCCATTGTCTTCACGGTAGATGCGCGCCTCGGGTGGCAGGGCGGGTACGGACTGGGGCTTGAAGATGGCCAGGATGACCACCCACAGCACGTAGAGGCCGACGAGGATGAAGGCGGGCACGAATGCACCCTTGTACATCTCGCCCACGCTGCGGCCGAGCTGGTCGGCCATCAGGATCAGCACCAGTGATGGGGGAATGATCTGGGCCAGGGTGCCGGATGCGGCAATCACACCGCTGGCGAGCCGCCGGTCGTAGCCGTAGCGCAGCATGATGGGCAGCGAGATCAGGCCCATGGAGATCACCGAGGCCGCCACCACACCGGTGGTGGCCGCCAGCAGCGCGCCCACGAAAACCACCGCCAGCGCCAGGCCGCCGCGCAAAGGGCCGAACACCTGGCCCACCGTGTCGAGCAGGTCCTCCGCCATACCACTGCGCTCCATGATCAGGCCCATGAGCGTGAAGAAGGGCACCGCCAGCAGCGTGTCGTTGGCCATGATGCCGATCAGGCGCTGCGGCAGCCAGGCCATCACGGACGAAGGAAAGACCCCCAGCTCGATCCCCAGGAAGCCGAACAGCAGGCCGCAGGCGCCCAGGCTGAACGCCACGGGGAAGCCCAGCAGCAGGAAGATGATCAGGCCCCCGAACATGACGGGGGCGTAATTGCTTGTGATGAATTCCATGAAATGCTTTCCTGGGGCAGATCAGCGTTGCGCGGCGGGAGCGGCGGACAGGGCCTGCTCCTGCTTTCTCTCAGCTTCGGCGCGCAGCGCCTCGGCCAGTTCTTCTTCAGCGCTCTTGTCGCTGAGCTTGCCCATGGGATCGGGCCCCTGGCCACGCAGGAAAGCGATGCGCTTGATGAGTTCGGACCAGCCCTGCAGCATCAGCAGCGTGATACCGACGGGAATCGCCACCCATACGGGCCAGCGGATCAGGCCGCCAGGATTGCCGGACACTTCACCCGACTGGTACATCTGGATCACGACCGGCATGCTCAGGTACAGGATGGTGATGCACAGCGGGGTGAGAAAGAGCGCAAAGCCGACGATGTCGATCCACACCTGCACCTTCTTGGGCAAGCGGCTGTTGACCACGTCGATGCGCACGTGCTCGCGGTTGAGCAGCGTCCAGCCGGCGGCGATCAGGAAAGACCATGCGAACAGGTACCACTGCACTTCCAGAAAGGCGTTGGAACTCGTGTCGAACGCCTTGCGCACGATGGCGTTGGCGGCACTGATGAAAGTGGATGCGAAGATGAGCCAGATTGAATACTTGCCCACGAACGCGTTGAGCCTGTCGATGGCCCGCGACAGTGAAAGTAAAGCCTGCATGGTGTCTCCAAGAAGATGGCTGGGTGCGCGTGTCTGTCCGCACGCGGGGTGGGGCATGGGCCAGATCGATTTGCAGAACGCTGACGCTGCCGTCGGTAGGCAGGGCACGGTCGGCGGCGCCGCGCACACGTTCTTACAAAGGTGACATTCTACGAAGTCACGCAGCCTCGCCAGGTAAAGGGTTTAGCCTGCCCCCGCAGGGGGAGGGGCGTTGGGCTGCTATGAAAATGGGAGAAACCGGCGCACGCAATAGCGCAGGCGGTCCACGCACCGCCGCACGAAGGGCGACGCATCGCCCGTGCGTCGCCAGGGGGGATCGGGGCTTTCAGTCGCCCATGACCACGCCTTCGCGCCGCGGGTCCGCTCCGCCCAGCCACATGGGTTTGCCATGCACTTCGCTGCGCGTAATGGCCTGCAGGCCACTGGTCATGTTCATCTCGCGCACTTCCGCGCCGCGTGCGCGCAGGTTGTCGATCGTGGTGGAGGTGAAGCGCTTTTCCTCCAGCAGGGTGGGGCCGTTGAGGTTGCCGAAGTTGGGCAGATTGATCGCCTGCTGCGGCGTCAGGCCCCAGTTGAAGATCCCGTAGATCGTCTTGGCGGTGTAGTGGATGATGAGCGCGCCGCCCGGGCTGCCTCCGCTCATCAGCAGACGCCCGGACGCCTTGTCAAACACCAGTGTGGGCGCCATGGACGAGCGGGGACGCTTGCCCGGCTCGACGCGGTTGGCGATGGGGCGGCCCTGGGCGTCGCGCGGCGCAAAGCTGAAGTCGGTCAGTTCGTTGTTGAGTAGGAAGCCCCCGCTGCGCGCGCTGCTGGTGCTGACCATCTGGCGGGAGCCGAACTGGTCTTCGATGGTGGTGGTCATGGCGACGGCATTGCCCCGGGCATCGACGACGCTGATGTGGCTGGTGCCGTACTCTGGCTGGTCGGGCATGGGCGCCATGCTGGTCTGCGCCCCGCCGGGGGTTCCGGGCTGGGCCACCTTCATGCTCTGCGGCTGGATGAGGCGTGCGCGGCTGGCGAGGTAGGCCGGGTCCAGCAGGCTCATCCAGCTGCCGGCAGGGGGGCGCACGAAATCGGGGTCGGCCACGTATTGCGCGCGGTCGGCGAAGGCCAGGCGGGCGGCTTCGTTGTACAGATAGAGCCAGTCGGCCGTGGGCAGCGGGCCCAGCGGGTCGGCGGAACCTTGGGGGCCCTCCTGCAACGGCATGGTCGTGGCATCGGTGTTCTTCAGGATGCCCAGGATCTGCGCCACGGCAATGGCGCCGGAACTGGGCGGCGGAAAGCCGCAGACGCGATAGGCTTTAGCGCCAATCTGGTAGTCGGAGCACAGGGCCTCCCGTTTCTTGGGCTGGTAGCCTGCCAAGTCGGCCAGGCTGAGCCCGCCGGGATTGCCTGCGTGGCCCTGAACCTTGGCCACGATGGCCTGGGCCACTTCCCCTTCAAGCAGCGCCTTGGAGCCGTTCCTGGCTATGGCACGCAGCACGCTCGCCAGCTCAGGATTCTTGAGCGTGTGCCCCACGGGCCAGGGTTGGCCGGCGGCATCGAAGAAATAGGCACGCGCCACGGGGTCCTGCGCGAGGAACTTCTCATTGGCCAGCAAGGTGTGCAGGCGCGCACTGACCTTGAAGCCCTGTTGCGCCAACTGGATGGCGGGCTCGAACAGTGTGGCCCAGGCAAGCTTGCCGTGTTCCTTGTGGGCCTGCTCCAGCATGCGCACCGTACCCGGCACGCCGACCGAGCGCCCGCCCACCACAGCGTCATGGAAGGCCATGGGCTTGCCATTGGCGCCAATGAACAGGTTCTCCGTGGCGGCCGCGGGGGCGGTCTCGCGCCCGTCGTAGGCCTCGACCTTGCTGCCAGCCGCGTGCAGCAGGAACGCGCCGCCGCCGATGCCACTGGACTGCGGTTCCACGAGGGTAAGCACCATCTGTACCGCGATGGCCGCATCCAGCGCCGAGCCGCCTGCCTTCAGCACCTGGTAGCCGGCGTCGGTCGCCAGCGGATTGGCGGCTGCCACCGCGAAGCGCTCGGTAGCCCAGCCGGGCTTCTCCGTGTAGCCGGAAGAGCCCTCGGGCTGTTGCGGCACCTGGTAGTGGAATGCGGCGGGGGGGCTGGAGCAGGCCGCCAGCGTCACCACCGCGAGGGCAGCGACGACAGAGGCGGTCATACGTTGGGCGCGCAGGTACGGTCGCATCGGGGTCTCCTTGGTGGTGGCGTGATCCGGGCCATCGTACTGGGCAGGAAGGCCACACGCTCCCGCTGTTACATGCTGGTACGCTGCTGTTGGCAGGTGGTGGATAAGTGTCATGCGGGATGGCGAAAATGGTTACGTTTTGACATACTCCGCGCACCCACTGGATCACGGCGCGCCACGCGTCTGTGACGCATCTTGCACCGACCCCCGAAGCACGGGGCTGATGGAGGTTTCCTTGAAAAGCTCCCCCGACGTGTGGCTGCCCGCTCGGCCCCTTGGCAGGCATGACGGCCATGCCTGAGCGCAAGGAACGGCTGGCTGTTCTACGCGATTCGCTGCGCGACCCACAGGGCCGGTGGTTGCGGGGCGCCGTATGGGTGCTCGTGCTGGCGGCGCTGGGTGCCTGGCTGGCAGTGGAAGCGATCGCGTTGGTGCGCTCGGAACAGCGCCAACACGAACGCAATCAGCTGCTGGAAGGCATGGAGCAGACGCTGCTGAGCGAGAGCAGCAACGGCCCGCTGCTGGGGATGGTTACCTTGCTTGGCTTGAGCGAGCCGTCACTCAAGGCTGCCGCGCAGGGCTTTCTGCCCTACGATGCGCCGCCGGTGCTGGCGCGCCTGGGCGTCATCCGCGGCCGCTTCATGGTGGATGGCGCCTACGTGATCGCGCGCGACGGCACGGTGGTAGCGCATGACACCGCCGGCAACCGCACGACCGGTGCGCAGCTGGGACATCGGCCCTATTTTCAGCAGGCCTTGCAGGGCAATGCGTCCGTATATGCCGCCCTGGGCGGCACGTCGCAGGAGCGCGGCCTCTATTACGCAGCGCCGCTGTATGAGAGCGATACCCCGTCCAGTCCCATCATCGGTGTGGTTACCGTCAAGGTGGGGTTCTCCCATTTCGACCGCCTGCTCACGCGGGCGGGGCATCCCGTGCTGCTGATGTCGCCGCAGGGCGTGGTGTTCTCTTCCACCCGTCCGGAGTGGCTCTACGCGATGACCGCGCCCCTGACGCAGGAACGCATCGACGCGGTGCGCAGCACGCGCCAGTTTGGCAGCCGTTTCGACAACGGGCTGGTGTCGGCCCTGCCGTTTTCCACCGATTCCCGCGAAGCGCTGATCGACGGCGTGCGCTATGCCGTGGGCCGCCGCGCCGTGGACTGGAAGGACCCTGCGGGCCCCTGGCAGCTGGTGTTGCTGGACGACAAGCGCCATCATGCCCATGGGGTTGCGCTGGATGGTGGGAGGGGGCGCGTTCGCGCTCTTCGCGCTCGTGGGTGCCATGGCGCTAGATGCGCTGCGCAACCGGCGCCGCCTGGCGGAGGGCATGCAGCGCTTTTCGGTGCTGGGCGCGGCACTGGAGAACAGCCCCATTTCCATCGTCATCACCGATGCGGAAGGGGTGATCGCGTGGGTCAATCCCCAGTACGAACGCAGCACCGGCTATACGCTGGGCGAAGTGCGCGGGCGCAAGCCATCGATAGCCGCCAGCGAACACACGCCCGCCGGTACCTACCGGGACATGTGGAACCGGCTGCTGGCCGGCCATTCCTGGCGCGGACGCTTCGTGAACCGGCGCAGGGACGGCACCCTGTACCACGAGGAGGCCACGCTGTCGCCGGTGTTCGACGCCAAGGGCCGGCGCATCGCGATCGTGGGGCTGCAGCAGGACGTGACCGCGCGTATCGAGGCGGCGCAGGAACTGGAGCGGCGTGAGCGCCGCCTGAGCGAACTGCTGGAACAACAGACAGCGCTTTTTGACAACGCGCCGCCCATCGTGCTCGTCTGCGACGGGCAGATACGGCAGTTCAACCGTGCCCTGGCGGAATTGCTGCGCTCCTCGGACGATGCCCTGGCGGGAACCCCGGTACAGGAGCTGTTCGCAGGCGAGGCCGGCTACGGCGCCTTCACCGCACGGACCGTTCCCATGCTTCTGGCCGGTGGCTCGGTGCGCGAGCAGGCCGTGCTGCGGCGTCCGGACGGCACGTCGTTCACGGCGCGCATGGCGGGCCGCGGGCTGAAGATGGAAGGCGTGCAGATCGCATCGCTGTGGGTGATCGAGGACGTGACCGAGGCGCAGCGCGCAGAGGCTGCCACGCGCGAAGCCAACGCGCGGCTGGAGCTGGCGCAGGAGGCGGGGCACATCGGCGTGTTCGACTACAACTTGCTGACGCAGCGCATGGTGTGGTCGCCCCAGCTGGAGCAGCTGTATGGCGCGGCGTCGCTGCCGGCGCAAAAGGACGGGCATGCCGCAGAGAGGCCGTTCCAGGCGTGGATGGATGTGATCCATCCCGAAGACCGTGCGCGCGTGCAAGGCCTGCTGGCGCAGGCACAGGCCGGCCAGGGCGGCGGCCGTCTGCGCGATTCCTGGCGCATCGTGCGCGCCGATGGCAGTACGCGCTGGATCCTGTGCACCGCGCGCGTGGTGCGCGACGAAGCAGGACAGGCCGCGCGCATCATCGGCGTGCAGGTGGATGTGCATGACCAGAAGATGTTGGAGGCGCGCGTGGCCGAGCAGCTCGCCTTCCAGCAGGCGCTGATCGATGCCATTCCGGTACCGCTCTTCTACAAAGACGCGCAGGGGCGCTACCTGGGTTTCAACCGGGCCTATGTCCAGGCCTTCGACATCCATACGGAAGACTTCATCGGCAAGACGGTGCTGGACCTGGAGTTCCTGCCCATGCTGGAGCGCGAACGCCTGCACGCGGATACCGAGGCCGCGCTGCGGGGCGCGCAGTCCGTGCACCGCGAGGTGGTCATGCCGTATGCCGATGGACTGGTGCATCACACGATGTTCTGGCTGCATGGGTTCAACCGCCCGGACGGCTCGGCGGGCGGAGTCATCGGCACCTTCGTGGACGTCTCCGACCGCCAGCGCGCCGAAGTGGAACTGCGCCGCGCCAAGGAACTGGCCGAGGAGACGGCGGCGCTCAAGTCGCGTTTCCTGGCCAACATGAGCCATGAGATCCGCGCGCCGCTCAACGCGATCATCGGCATGTCGCACCTGGCCCTCAAGTCGGGGCTGGATGCGCGCCAAAGCGGCTACGTGGTGCGCATGCAGCAGGCGGGCCAGCATCTGCTGGGCGTGATCAACGACATCCTGGACTTCTCCAAGATCGAGGCCGGCAAGCTCGTGGTGGAGCGCAGCCCCTTCGCGCTGGACCGTATGCTGGAAGGCGTGGCCGACGTGGTGGGCTTCAAGGCGGCGGCCAAGGGGCTGGAGCTGGTGCTGGACGTGGCCCCCGACGTGCCGCAGCACTTGGTGGGCGACGCGTTGCGCCTGGGGCAGATCCTCATCAACTTTGCCAATAACGCCGTTAAGTTCACCGAGCAAGGAGAAATCCATCTGCTGGTGCGGCTGGAGCGCGACGAGGGCGCGCGCGTGCTGCTGCGATTCGAGGTGCGCGACACCGGCATCGGCATCGCGCCGCAGCAGATGCAGCGGCTGTTCCAGAGCTTCGAGCAGGCCGATACCTCCACCACCCGCCGCTACGGCGGCACCGGCCTGGGCCTGGCGATCAGCAAGAGCCTGGCCGAACTCATGGGCGGCGAAGTGGGCGTGCGCAGCGAACCAGGGCAGGGCTCGGCCTTCTGGATCATCGTGCCGCTGGTGCGGGGCGAGCCGCTGCCCCGCGCGCTGCTGCGCAGCGATTGGCGCGGCAGCCGGGTACTGGTGGTGGACGACAACCACACCGCCGCCCAGGTGCTGGTGGACATGCTGCAGACCATGGGCCTGCAGGCCACGCAGGTGCACTCGGGCGTGCAGGCGCTGCAGGCACTGCGCGACGCGGTGGCCGAGCAGCGCCCCTACGGCCTGCTGCTGCTGGATTGGCACATGCCGGGCATGGACGGGATCGAGTTGGCGCGCCGCATTCGCGGGCTGGGCCTTGCGCATATCCCGCAGATGCTGATGGTTACGGCGCACGGGCGCGACGAGGTGGTGGACGCCGCGCGCAGCGAGGGGATCGACAACGTGCTCGTCAAGCCGGTGAGCGCGTCGGTGCTGTTCGACACGCTCATGCAGCCGCTGGCCCAGGCGTGGGACGTGCATCCGCTGCCGCGGTCTGCGTCTGGCGCCGCACCCGCCGTGCTGCGCGGTGCGGTGGTGCTGCTGGTGGAAGACAACGAGCTCAACCAGATCGTGGCGCAGGAGCTGCTGCGCGATGCCGGCATGCAGGTGGATGTGGCGTCCAACGGCCAGGAGGCCATCGCGTGCATCGACCGGCGCCGGTACGACGTGGTGCTCATGGACATGCAGATGCCCGTGATGGATGGCGAAACGGCCACGCGGCAACTGCGTGCCGACCCACGCCACGCCGGCCTGCCGATCATCGCCATGACTGCCAATGCCATGCAGGCCGACCGGGAGCGCTGCTTTGCCGCGGGCATGAACGACCACGTGCCCAAGCCCATCGACCCCGACGTGCTGTGGGCCACGCTGGTGCGCTGGCTGTCGCCGCGCCCCGAGGCGGCGTCGCACTCGCCCGCACCCCCGGCGGACGCGCCGCTGGCACCTGCATTCGCGCCTGCCCTGCCACAGGGCGTGCCGGGCCTGGATACCGCGCAGGGCCTGAAGCGGGCTTCGGGTAAGCCGGGGCTGTACGCCGAACTGTTGCAGCGCTTCGCGCTGAGCCAGAGTGACGTCGTCCAGAACCTGCAGGCGGCCATACAGGCGGAGGACTGGGCACTGGCCGAGCGCACCGCGCACACGCTGCGCTCGGTGGCCGCCAACCTCGGTGCGCAGCCGGTGTCGCGGCATGCGCAGGCACTGGAGCAGGCGCTGCGCTCTCAGGCGCCGGCAGAAACGCTCCAGCCCCTGCTGGCGGCCCTGGCAGAGCATATGGCGCCTTTGCTGCAGGCGTTGGGTGCCTGGACCCGGCAGGCCCCGGGCGCGGACGCTCGCGAGGCCACCGTGCCGCCGCAGACGCCCGTCCAGCTGCTGCGCGGGCTGCGTACGCTGCTGCGCGCGGATGACCCGGCCGCAGGCGACTACCTCCAGCGCAACGCGGCTGGGCTGGCCGCCTTGCTGGGTGCGGACTTCGATGCGCTGGAGCGCAGCGTGCGCAGCTTCGCCTATGACGACGCGCTGCGGCGGCTGGAGGCATGCCCGGCGGCCCCGGCGGAATGACGCCCCATCCCACCAACTCTTTGGCAGGACTTCCCATGGATCAGCAACGCTACGTGAACGCCGCCCCGGACCGCCTGGTCGACAAGCCCATCGCCACCGTGCTGGTAGTGGACGACACGCCCGACAACCTGACGCTCATGGCCGGACTGCTGCAGGGGCTTTACCGCGTCAAGGTGGCGGCCAGCGGTGAGAAGGCCCTGGTAATCGCGCAGTCCGACGCTCCGCCCGACCTGCTGCTGCTGGACATCATGATGCCCGGCATGGACGGCTACGAGGTCTGCCGGCGCCTCAAGGCCAACGAGGCCACGCGTCACATTCCGGTGATCTTTCTCACCGCACGCTCCGATCCCGACGACGAGCGCGAAGGGCTGGCGCTGGGGGCGGTGGACTACATCACCAAGCCCATCAGCCCCTCCATCCTGCTGGCGCGCGTGGCCACGCACCTGGCGCTCAAGGCCACGGCCGACTTCCTGCGCGACAAGAGCGCCTACCTGGAGCGCGAGGTGGCGATGCGCACGCTGGAGGTGCAGGCGATCCAGGACGTGACCATCATGGCGATGACTTCTCTGGCCGAGACGCGCGACAACGAAACCGGCAACCACATCCGCCGCACGCAGCTGTACGTCAAGGCCCTGGCTGAGCGTCTGCGCCACCACCCGCGCTTCGAGGCGGCCTTGAACGACCGCATGATCGACCTGCTGTACAAGTCGGCGCCGCTGCACGACATCGGCAAGATCGGCATCCCCGACAGCATCCTGCTCAAGCCGGGCAAGCTCACGGTGGAGGAGTTCGAGATCATGAAGACCCACACCACGCTGGGGCGCAAGGCCATCGAGGATGCCGAGCAGCGCCTGGGCATGCGCGTGGCCTTCCTCAGCGTGTCCAAGGAGATCGCGTACAGCCACCAGGAGAAGTGGGACGGATCGGGCTACCCCGAAGGCCTCAAGGGCGACGCCATTCCCGTGTCTGCGCGCCTGATGGCCGTGGCCGACGTGTATGACGCACTCATCAGCAAGCGCGTGTACAAGCCGGCGTTCTCCCATGAGCAGGCCTGCACCATCATCCTCAAGGGGCGGGGCACGCACTTCGACCCGGACATGGTGGATGCGTTCGTGGAACTGGCCGACGACTTCCGCGGCATCGCACAGCGCTACCCCGATCCCCATTGAAGTGCTGCCGCAGTTCAAATAAAAATAGCTGCCATGGCGCTTGCAGCAAGCGCGAGCAGCTATTGTTTTGTGAGTGTGGGGGTTACGGCGCGGCCGTGGGGCGGGTCTGGGTGTCCTCGGCGGCGCTGTCCGGTGCGGTGGGCGTGGCGTCGTCTGGCGACTGCGCGGCCGCCTCGTCGCCGGCCACGTCAGCGACTTCCGTGACCTCGGCGGCCTGGCGCACCGCGGCCTTGTCGCCCGCGCTGGCGAACTTGCTGTATTTGCCCAGCAGAGTCACCAGCTGGCCATAGATGCGTGGCGCGCCGGCCAGGCATTCGCGCTGCTCCATGTAGTCGGCCTCGCCCGTGAAGTTGCCCACCAAACCTCCGGCCTCGGTCACCAGCAGACCGCCCGCGGCCACGTCCCAGATCGACAGGCCGCTCTCGAAGAAGCCGTCCGTGTAGCCGGCGGCCACATAGGCCAGGTCCAGCGCGGCAGCGCCGGGGCGGCGCAGGCCCGCGGTGCGGGGCATCACCTCGGCCATCATGTTCAGGTATTGCTTGAAGTTGTCGCCGGGGCGGAAGGGGAAGCCCGTGGAGATCAGGCATTCGCCCAGGCGCGTGCGCTTGCTCACGCGGATGCGGCGCTCGTTCAGGAAGGCGCCGCGCCCGCGCGTGGCGGTGAAAAGGTCGTTGCGCGAGGGGTCGTACACCACGGCCTGCTCGACCTTGCCGCGCACGGCCAGGGCGATGCTCACGCAGTACACGGGAAAGCCGTGGATGAAATTGGTGGTGCCGTCCAGCGGGTCGATGATCCAGACGTATTCGGAATGCTTGGAGCCGTGCTCCGAACCCGATTCCTCGGCCAGGATGCCGTGGCCGGGGTAGGCGGTGAGCAGCGTCTCGATGATGGCCTGCTCGGCGGCATGGTCCACCTCGGTCACGAAGTCGTTGATCTGCTTTTGCGAAATACGCACGGCCTCCACGTCAAGGGCCGCGCGGTTGATGATGGCGCCGGCGGCGCGAGCGGCCTTGATGGCCACGTTGAGCATGGGGTGCAGATTGGACGACATTGGATTGTGACGAAGGAGCGGGGCGGCTGGTGGCCGCGGGGCGCGCGGCCGGCGATGCGGGCGCAAAACGGGCATTTTACCCATCACCCTCCGGGCTTGCACGCGCGGGCCTTCGGGCGCTTTGCAGCAGCGGCGACAATGGCAGGCTTGCTCCCGAGTCACTTCGCGCCATGAGAACCCGCTTCATCCTGATCCAGACCAGCCATGCCGGCAACGTGGGCGCCACGGCCCGCGCCATGAAGACCATGGGTTTTGATGACCTGGTGCTGGTCGCACCGCGCTGGCCCAACGTGCTGCGCAAGGAGGAGACCATCCAGCGGGCCAGCGGCGCGCTGGACGTGCTGGCCCATGCCCGCATCGTCGCCACGCTGGACGAGGCGCTGGAGGGCGTGAGCCACCTGTGTGCCACGGCGATGACGCCGCGCGACTTCGGCCCGCCCACGCGCACGCCGCGCCAGCATTTCGAGATGCTATTGAATAATGAGCTGCCCGCGCTTGATGGCAAAGCGCCAGGGGCTGATTTGGCTAGAAACCCGTCGCCGGAAACCGGCGTGGCCTTCCTGTTCGGCTCCGAGCGTTTTGGCATGGCCAACGAGGATGTGTACCGCTGCCATGTGGCGCTGAGCATTCCCACCAATCCGCAGTTCGGCTCGCTCAACCTGGGCGCGGCGGTACAGGTCATCGCCTATGAATGGCGGCAGGCCCTCGCCACCCGTGGGGAGGGCTTTGCGGTGCAGGAGTCCGCCCCTCAGGGCGAGCGCGCGGACGCCGCGCAGGTGGCCGGCATGCTGGCGCACTGGGAGCAGGCGCTCACGGGCATCGGCTTTCTGGACCCGGCCGCGCCCAAGAAGCTCATGCCGCGCTTGAACCAGCTTTTCAACCGCGCGCAACTCACGCAGGAGGAAATCCACATCCTGCGCGGTGTCGCCAAATCCATGCTGCAGGCCGCGCAGGCAAACCGCTAGACTGCCAAGCTTCTCGTTACACCATTGCCCTTCATGCTTGCCCGCCTGCGATCCGACGTCCAGTGCATCCTCGAACGCGACCCGGCTGCGCGCAGCACCTGGGAGGTCATTACCTGCTATCCCGGCCTGCACGCCATCTGGCTGCACCGGCCGGCGCACTGGTGCTGGACGAACGGTTTCAAGTGGCTGGGGCGCTTCATCTCGCACTTTGCGCGCTGGTTCACGGGCATCGAGATCCACCCGGGCGCCAAGATCGGCGAGCGGGTTTTCTTCGACCACGCCATGGGGGTGGTGGTGGGCGAGACCGCCGAGATCGGCGACGGCTGCACCATCTACCAGGGCGTGACGCTGGGCGGAACCTCGCTCTACAAGGGCACCAAGCGCCATCCCACGCTGGGCAAGAACGTGGTGGTGAGCGCGGGCGCCAAGGTGCTGGGCGGCTTCGAGGTGGGCGATGGGGCCAAGATCGGCAGCAACGCCGTGGTCATCAAGCCGGTGCCGGCGGGTGCCACGGCCGTGGGCATCCCCGCGCGCATCATTCCGTCCAAGGAAGGCCAGAGCGCCGATGTGACCGAGCCGCACAAGCCCGAGGAGGCCAAGTTCAGCGCCTACGGCGTGACCTCCCTGCAGGACGACCCGCTGACCCAGGCCATGCGCGGCCTGATCGATTCTGCCGCCACGCAGGAGCACCAGATCGCACTGCTGTGGCAGGCCATTGAAAAGCTCTCCAGGTCCACCCCGCAAAGCGGCGGCTGCGTACCCGACGAGGCCGTGCGCTGCGAGCAATTCCAGGCAGCCAAGCTCAACGACATCATTGGCAAGTAAACAATCCATGGAAGTCACCCAGGCCCTGCGTGCGCGCCGCTCGGTGCGCGCCTTCCTGCCCGACGCGCCCCCCGCGGCGACTGTGCAGACGATTCTTCAAGAAGCCGCACAGGCGGCCTCCGGCGGCAATCTGCAGCCCTGGCGCGTGGTGGCCCTCACGGGCGCGCTGCTGCAGGAGTTGCTGGCGGTCGTCGCCCAGGCGCAACCCGAGGAAGGACCGGACAACCAGTCCTACCCGCCGGGCCTGTGGGAGCCCTACCGCACACGCCGCTTCGCCAACGGCGAAGACCTGTACCGCAGCATCGGCATTCCGCGCGAGGACAAGGCCGGGCGCCTGCAGCAGCTGGCCAAGAATGCCGAGCTGTTTGGCGCGCCCGTGGGCATCTTCGTGTGCGTGGACGAGCGCATGGGTCAGCCGCAATGGGCTGATCTGGGGATCTACCTGCAGTCGCTGATGCTACTGGCGGTGCAGCATGGGCTGGCCACCTGCGCCCAGGGCTTCTGGCGCCGCTATGCCGGCACGCTGCAGCAGCAGCTGGGACTGCCCGAGCCGTACCGCGTGGCCTTTGGCGTGGCGCTGGGCTATGAGGATGCGGCGGCGCCCATCAATACCCTGCGCTCCTCGCGGGCTCCCTGGGCCGAGTGGGGCGAGATGCGCGGGTTCTGAGCCCGAGGAAGGGCCGCCGGGGCCTTTTGTTGGGTGGGTGCTCCTAATTTAGTAGCTGCCAGCGCTTGATGTATAAGCGCTATCGGCCTATTTTCCCTTGATGGGCGTTGGCTCGCCTCAGTGAGGCTTGATGGCGATCTTGAGCACCCCGTCGCGCTGGTGCGCAAACAGGTCGTAGGCCTCCACGATGTCGTCCAGCTTGCGCTGGTGCGTCACCAGCAGCCCCAGGTCCAGGCGGTTGGCGGCGATCACGTTCATCAGGCGGCGCATGCGCTCCTTGCCGCCGGGGCACAGCGCGGTGCGGATGGTGTGGTCGCCCAGGCCTGCAGCGAACTGCGCCAGCGGGATCGACAGATCTTCCGAGTACACCCCCAGGCTGGACAGCGTGCCGCCGGGCTTGAGCACCTTCATGGCCTGGGCGAACGTGGCCTGCGTGCCCAGGGCCTCGATGGAGCCGTCGGCGCCCTTGCCGCCGGTGAGCTTCATCACCTCCTCCACCACATCCACGTTGCGGAAGTTCAGCGTCACGTCGGCGCCCATCTTCTTCGCAACCGCCAGGCGGTCGTCGTTGCCGTCCACGGCGATGATGGTGGTGGCACCCAGCAGGCGCGCGCCGGCGGTGGCGCACAGGCCGATGGGGCCCTGCGCGAACACCACCACGGTGTCGCCGATCTTGATGTTGGCGTTTTCCGCGCCCTTGAAGCCGGTGGACATGATGTCCGGGCACATCAGCACCTGCTCGTCGGTCAGCCCCTCGGGAATCGGCGCCAGATTGGCCTGGGCATCGGGCACCAGCACGTACTCGGCCTGGGTGCCGTCGATCAGATTGCCAAAGCGCCAGCCTGCCGTGGCCTTGTAGCCGTGGCAGCCGCACAGACCACGCGGCACCAGGTAGCTGCCGTCCTGGCTGGGATAGCCGTCCTGCGCCGCGTAGCTGTTGAAGTTGGGGCAGATGGCGCCGGCGATCACGCGCTGGCCTTCCTGGTAGCCCTGCACGGCGCTGCCCAGTTTCTCGATCACACCCACGGGCTCATGGCCCACGGTCAGGCCCTTGGCCACCGGGTATTCACCCTTGAGGATGTGCACGTCGGTGCCGCAGATGGTGGTGGTGGTGATGCGCACCAGCGCGTCGTTGGGGCCCACGCCGGGAATGGGCTTGTCGGCCAGTTCGATGCGGCCTTTTTCGACGAAGACAGCGGCTTTCATCATGGCGGTCATGCGGGGCTCCTTTGTGGGGTGAAGCCGCCACATTACGCCGGGTACGCGGCGGCGGGGCTACGGTTGAGTGGACTGCTCGGGTATGGCCATGGCCTGTGCCGCGCCCACGGCGTCGTCCACGCTCCAGAACAGCGGAATATGCGTGAGCCCGGCGCGCTGAAGCGCGGCACGCGGGTGGTCCTTGATGCGCGCGAGCAGCAGGGCCAGTCCCCGGCGCGCCAGATGGGCCTGCAACTCCTGCAGGGCCTCCAGCGTGGTCACGTCCATGTCGTCGCTGGACTCCACGCTCAGCACCACGGCGCGCACGCCCTGGGCTCCTGCGTGCGTGGCCACGATGTGCGCCATGGCCTCGGCATTGGCAAAGAACAGCGGTTCGTCCGGCCGCAGCACCAGCACGCCCGGCGTGCGCTGCGCCTGCGGGTGCAGCTTGAGCGCGACGAAATCATGCGTGCCCGGCAGGCGGCCCAGCTCGCTGGCGGCCGGCTGCGCAAAGCGGCGCAGCGCCAGCAGCAGCGAAAGCCCCACCGCGAGCAGCATGCCGAACAGCACGCCCAGCACCAACACCCCTGCCGCGGCGGCCAATGCCATCCAGGCGTCGCCATTCCAGCGCAGCGTGGCCCACAAGGGGCGCGGGCCCAGTTTGTGCGACAGGATGCCGATCACCACCGCACACAGCACCGGCAGCGGCACAAGCGCCAGTGCGCCTTGCGCCAATCCCAGCGCCAACGCAATCGCCGCTGCGGCGACGAGGCCCGTCCATCGGCTGTGCCCCCCAGCCTCGTAGTTGGCCGACGAAGCCGAGAAGCCTGCGCCCACGGGCAGGCCCTGCAGCAGGCTGCTGCCGATGTTGGCGGCGCCCAGGGCCAGCATCTCGCGCCGCGCGTGCACGCGGTCGCCCGCTTGCAGGGCCAGGGAGCGGGCCGATCCCCACGACTCGGCGAACAGGATCATCATCAGCGCCGGCGCCACCTGGGCGGCGCGCACCCAGTGGTCCCAGTCCAGCCGCGGCCAGCCCCACTGCAGCCCCTGCAGCGTGACAGGCCCCACCAGCACCACGCCGTGCGCCGCCAAAGGCAGCGCCGCGGACAGCGCGATGCCCAGCGCCAGCACCAGCACCGAGGGCTGCACCCAGGCATGCCGCGCCTGGGCGCGCTGTAGCGCCAGCCACAGAGCCAGCGCGCCGCAGCCCAGCGCTGCCGTCAGACCCTGTGCGTTGCCGAGCCCGCCCAGCCAGTCCCACAGCAGGCCGGGCGTGTGCGTGCCCTGGGCCGGAACGCCCGTGAGGCCGGGCAGTTGCTTGACGACGATGGTGACCGCGAGCGCCCACGCAAAGCCGCGCAGCACGGGGCGCGAGACGAACGCCGCCAGGAAGTCGGCGCGCGCGAGCGCCGCCACGATGAACAGTCCGCCGGTGACACCGACCAGCGCAAACGCGCCGCCCGTGCCTTCCGCCGCCACGACGGACGCGAAGATCGCCGCGGCCGACGACGTGACCGAGAGCGTGGCGAAGCGGCTGGTGCCGATGAACGGATAGACGAGCAGCCCGACGAGCGCGGCCACCAGCGCATGGGCCGGCGGTACGCCGGCGATGGCGGCGTACGCCACCGCCTCGGGAACCAGCAGGCCGGCGATGGCCAGGCCGGCCAGGAACGTGTGGCCTGCGCGGGGGCGCGAAGACGCGGCAGGACGATCGGTGGGCAGCATGGCACGGCCCCGTGGCGGGGCGGCGCGCTCAGCGCTGGGGGCGCACGGCGGTCTTGGGGCGGAAGGCCTTGCAGACCTCGGGGCGTGTCTCCAGGTAGGGACCGCCGATCAGGTCGACGCAGTAGGGCACGGCGGCGAAGATGCCCGGCACGCGCTGTGCGCCGCTGTCGTCCTTGAGGCCCTCCAGCGTCTCGGCAATCGCCTTGGGCTGGCCCGGCAGGTTGATGATGAGGCTCTGGCCGCGAATCACCGCCACCTGGCGCGACAGGATGGCCGTGGGCACGAACGTCAGCGAGATCTGGCGCATCTGCTCGCCAAAGCCCGGCATCTCCTTGTCGGCCACGGCCAACGTGGCCTCGGGCGTCACGTCGCGCAGCGCGGGGCCAGTGCCGCCGGTGGTCAGCACCAGGCTGCAACCAGCGTCCACCAGTTCGACCAGCGTGGCGCTGATGCGCTCTTTCTCGTCGGGAATCAGGCGTGGCTCGAAAGCAATCGGGTTGTGCAGCGCGCGCTTGAGCCAGTCGTGCAGGGCGGGCAGGCCCTTGTCTTCGTACGTGCCGCTGCTGGCGCGGTCGCTGATGGAGACGATGCCGATCTTGACCGGCTCGTAGGACGGGGCTTTGTGGGTGTCAGGCATCGTCTTCGCGCTCCTCATGCACGGCCAGGGCGGCCGCTTCGGTCATCTGGTGGCGCACCAGCTGGAACAGTTCGCGGTAGGCGCGCCCCTTGCGCGGAGCTTCGCCCTGCGACTGGGCCACCCGGGCCTCATGGTCGGACGGCGCATCCTTGCGCGCCTGGCGAATCAGCGCGCGGATCTGTTGCGTGTCCGTGCGCGGAAACTGCTTCAGCCATGCAGCCAGCGCATTGTCGTCCGCAATGAGGCGGTCGCGCCAGTGCTCGGCCTGGTGCAGGGCCAGCTTCTCGGCGGCGGAGCCATTGCGCTGCTCGTCCAGCGCGGCGTGGATGGCCGCCACGGTGCCTTCTTCCAGCTTGCGCATGAGCTTGCCCACGAACTGCATCTGCCGGCGCTTGCCCTCGAAGTTGGTGATGCGGCGGGCCTCGGCCAATGCATCCTGGAGCTTTTCGGGCAGGTCCAGGCGCGCGAACAGGTCGCTGCGCAGCGTGAGCAGCTCGGAGCCCAGGTCCTGCAGCGCCTCCATCTCGCGCTTGAGGTCGGTCTTGGTGGCACCGTCGGTGCCTTTGAGTTCGGCCTTGAGCTGCAGGTCCATCTCGCTGCCTTCGGCAACGAAATGGCCCTTCACAAAATAGCCTTTTTTGGGTTTGCGTGACATGGGTGTGCTGGGGGCGGAAACAGGCCCTGCGCGGCGCAGCGGCAATGGCGCCTGCCGCGCGGCGGCGCGGGTCGGCAAGTATCATAGCCGCCGCTATGAATACATCCAGCAACCGCGCCGCCAGCGGCACTTCTTCCCAGCCCGACAGCGGCTTCAGCTATACCCGAGAGTTCTTTGAAGGCCTGGTGGACCATGCCCTGGCCCATGCCAAGAAGTTGGGCGCTACCGACGCGGGGGCGGACGCCTCGGAAGGCTGCGGCCTGTCGGTGAACGTACGCAAGGGCGAGCTGGAGACGGTGGAGCGCAACCGCGACAAGTCGCTGGGCGTGACGGTGTACGTGGGCCACCGCCGTGGCAATGCGAGCACGTCCGACTTCTCGCTGGCCGCCGTGGAGCGCACGGTGCAGGCGGCCTACGACATCGCCCGCTTCACCGCCGAGGACCCGGTGGCCGGCCTGCCCGACGCGGCCGACATCGCGCCACAGGAAACGCACCGCGACCTGCAACTGTTCCACCCCTGGGCCATCACCAGCGAAGAGGCCGCGCTTCTCGCGCTGGAGTGCGAGGCCGCCGCCTTCAAGACCCACAAGCGCATCACCAACAGCGAAGGCGCGGGCGTGTCGGCGCAGCAGAGCCATTTCTTCAGCGCCCACACACGCGGCTTTCGCGGCGGCTACGCCAGTTCGCGCCACAGCATCTCGGTGGCGCCCATCGCCTCGCTGCCAGGGCGCAATGCCGAGATGCAGCGCGACGCCTGGTACAGCTCCATGCGCGACGCGCGCGAACTGGCCGCGCCCGAGGCCGTGGGCCGCTACGCCGCCCAGCGCGCGTTGAGCCGCCTGGGCAGCCGCAAGATCCCCACCACCGAATGCCCGGTGCTGTTCGAGTCGCCGTTGGCCGCCGGCCTGCTGGGCGGCTTCGTGCAGGCCGTGAGCGGCGGCGCGCTGTACCGCAAGAGCAGCTTCCTCGTCGATTCGCTGGGCAAGCAGGTGTTCGCCAAGCACATCGACGTGGCCGAGGACCCGTTCATCCTGGGCGGCAAGGGCAGCTCGCCGTTCGACGACGAGGGCGTGCGCGTGGCGCCGCGCCAGGTGGTGGAGGCGGGCCGCGTGCAGGGCTATTTCCTCAGCACCTATTCGGCGCGCAAGCTCGGCATGCCGACCACCGGCAACGCCGGCGGCTCGCACAACCTGGTGCTGTCGTCGCGCCTTACGAAGCCCGGCGACGACCTGGACGCCATGCTGCAAAAGCTGGGCACGGGCCTGTTCGTGATCGAGCTCATGGGCCAGGGCGTGAACTACGTGACGGGCGACTACTCGCGCGGCGCCAGCGGCTTCTGGGTGGAGAACGGCCGCATCGCTTATCCGGTGCACGAGATCACCATCGCCGGCAACCTCAAGGACATGCTGCGCGGCATCGAGGCCGTGGGTGCCGACGCCTACACCTATGGTGCCAAGACGGTGGGCTCCATCCTCATCAACCGCATGAAGGTGGCGGGCAGTTGAGCCGCGCCGCGCCGGCAGTCCGCGCATGAGCACGTCGCTGTCGCGGGCCGACTGGGCCAAGGCGCTGGTGGTGGTTGTGGTCTGGGGGCTGAACTTCGTCGTCATGAAGTGGGGCCTGGCCACGCTGTCGCCGCTGGTGCTGTGCGCGCTGCGCTTCCTGACGGCGTCGCTGCCGTTCCTGCTGTTCGTGCGCCCGCCGCGGCACCTGTCCTGGGGCGTGATGGCGGCCTATGGCTTGGTGCAGGGTGTGGGACAGTTCGGCCTGCTGTTCACCGGCATGCAGCTGGGCATGCCGGCGGGCATGTCCTCGGTGGTGCTGCAGACGCAGGCATTCATCACCATGCTCATGGCTGCAGCCTTGTTGGGCGAGACGCCACACCGCTGGCAGTGGCTGGGCCTGTGCATCGCCATCGGCGGGCTGGCGTTCATCGGCGCGGCGCACGGCGATGGCGCCTCCGGCATGACCCTGGCGGGCTTCCTGCTCACCGTGGGGGCCGCGGCCATGTGGGCCGGCTCCAACCTGCTCACGCGCGTGGCGGCGCGCCAGGGGCCGTACGAGCCCGTGTCCTTCATTGTTTGGAGCAGCGTGTTCCCCATCGTGCCGCTGTTGCTGCTGGCCTGCGTGGTGGACGGCACGGAGGCCGTGGTGCAGCAGCTGCGCGGCCTGGGCGGGCGCGAGTTGGGCGTGGTGGCCTATCTGGCGCTGTTGTCCACCCTGCTGGGCTATGGCCTGTGGACGCGCCTGCTGCAGCGCTACGCCGCCAGCACCGTGGCGCCGCTGTCGCTGCTGGTGCCGGTGGTGGGACTGCTGTCGGCCATGCTGCTGCTGGGCGAGCGCCCCACGGCCTGGCAATGGATGGGCACGATGGGCGTGCTGGCGGGCATGGTGATCAACCAGTTCGGCGGGCTGTGGGCCAAGCGCCGCCGCGGGGCTGCATCTATATAGAAATTGGCTCTAGCGCTTGCCAGTCAAGCGCTAGATGCTCCTGAAAAGGTAGCAAAACCCGCGTTCGGCGCAGCAACTTGCCTCTCAGCCGCCGCGCACCATGGAGAGGATCTTGGCCGTGTCGAGCTGGCGCGCGGTCGCCTGCATCTGCGGCAAGTAGCGCGCCTGCAGTTGCTGGCCGTCCTGCATCACGTGCTGGTAGGCGTCCTTGAGCATATCGGTGGACAGCGTGCGCCCGCCCGCGTAGTACTGGTTGGCCACATGCCCCAGCGCATAGGTGGCGGCAAAGCTCATGCCGCTGCTCACCGCCTGGCGCCCCAGGCCGCCCAGCAGGCCCTTGCCGGCCTTGCCCAGCAGGCCGCTGAGCAGCTTGCGGCCTGCCTGCTCCAGGTACTGCGAGGTGAGCCCCACGCCCAGCGTCGCGAGGAAGTCCTTGATGTGCCCGCGGTCCAGCTCATAGCCGTAGCTCTGGCCGATCTGGTAGACCAGCCGCATTTGCAGCGGGATGATGGCCAGGGTGGACAGGTTCTCAGGCAGCAGTTCGATGGCGCCGTTCATGATCGACGCCTGCAGAATCTTGCGGTCCATCTCGGCGGGCGGCAGGCTGCCGGGGCGGCGCTGCGCGGCGGTGGTGGGCAGCGCGTCCGCAGCGGCGGGGTGGGGGGCCGGTGTCGCAGGCGCAGTGGATGCGTCCAATGGCGTTTGCAGAGGCGCTTGCAGAGGCGCTTGCAAAGGGGCGTCGGCCACGGCCTGGGCCTCGGCATCGAATCCCCCTGTGGTATGCGCGCCCCCCAGACCCCAGGCCTGGCGCACCTGGGCCAGGAAGGCGTCTTCCTTGGCGCTGGTGTGGCCGTCGGCTTCGCACACGCACACGGCCATCTCATAGGCCAGCTGGCGCGACTCGGGAGAGGCCAGGCGGCCCAACACTTCTGGTAGCTGCACGCGGCGCAGCAGCACGTCCTGGTACAGGCCGGGCAGGTTGACCTGCGCGTCGCCCGCAAGGCCTTGCGCGACCTCGCGGATCTGCTCGCGTTCGCGGTCGTGCTTCTCGCCGTCTGCGTACGAGGCCATCAGGCACAAGGTGAGGGTGGCGCGGATTTCTTCTGCGGTCATGGTGCTCCTGAGGCGGTGAAGAGATGCAGATGGGAGTGCAAGGCGGCAGCGGGGTTCCCTGCCGCGCTGGCCCTTCACCCGTTGGAAAAACAAAAACCGCCCGAGGGCGGTTTTTGTCACGGACGGTTCACATCGCGAGGCCGTCAGGCGGCCACCATGGGCACGACCTTGTATTCGCCCGCGGCGATTTTCTTTTGCCACTCGGCCGGGCCGGTGATGTGGGCGCTGGTGCCGCCCGCGTCCACGGCCACGGTGACGGGCATGTCCACCACGTCGAACTCATAGATGGCTTCCATGCCCAGGTCCGCAAAGCCCACCACCTTGGCGTTCTTGATGGCCTTGCTGACCAGGTAGGCGGCGCCGCCCACGGCCATCAGGTAGGCGCTCTTGTGGTTCTTGATGGACTCGATGGCGACCGGGCCGCGCTCGGCCTTGCCGATCATGGCGATCAGGCCGGTTTGCTCCAGCATCATGTCGGTGAACTTGTCCATGCGCGTGGCGGTGGTGGGGCCGGCGGGGCCCACGGCCTCGTCCTTCACCGGGTCCACGGGGCCCACGTAGTAGATCACGCGGTTGGTGAAGTCCACGGGCAGCTTCTCACCCTTGGCCAGCATGTCCTGGATGCGCTTGTGCGCGGCGTCGCGGCCGGTGAGCATCTTGCCGTTCAGCAGCAGCGTCTGGCCAGGCTTCCAGCTCGCGACCTCTTCCTTGGTCAGGGTGTTGAGGTCCACGCGCTTGCTGGTCTCGGTGTTGGGCGCCCAGTCCACCTTGGGCCACAGGTCCAGGCTCGGCGGGTCCATGTAGACGGGGCCGGAGCCGTCCATCACGAAGTGCGCGTGGCGCGTGGCCGCGCAGTTGGGGATCATGGCCACGGGCTTGCTGGCCGCGTGCGTGGGGTACATCTTGATCTTCACGTCCAGCACGGTGGCCAGGCCGCCCAGGCCCTGGGCGCCGATGCCCAGGGCGTTGACCTTCTCGTACAGCTCCAGGCGCAGCTCCTCGACCTGGTCCAGCTTCTCGCCGCGCTGGCTCTTGGCCAGCAGCTCGTACATGTCCAGGTCTTCCATCAGGCTTTCCTTGGCCAGCAGCACGGCCTTTTCCGCCGTACCGCCGATGCCGATGCCCAGCATGCCCGGCGGGCACCAGCCGGCGCCCATGGTGGGTACGGTCTTGAGCACCCAGTCCACCAGGTTGTCGCTGGGGTTCATCATGACCATCTTGGACTTGTTCTCGCTGCCGCCGCCCTTGGCGGCCACCGTCACGTCCAGCGTGTCGCCGGGCACGATCTGCACGCTGATGACGGCGGGTGTGTTGTCCTTGGTGTTCTTGCGAGCAAACTGCGGGTCGGCGACGACCGACGCGCGCAGCGTGTTGTCGGGGTGGTTGTAGCCGCGGCGCACGCCTTCGTTGATGGCGTCCTCCAGGCTTTGGTCGGCGGCGAAGCCCTCGAAGCGCACGCCCATGCCCACCTTCAGGAACACGTTCACGATGCCCGTGTCCTGGCAGATCGGGCGGTGGCCCGTGGCGCTCATCTTGCTGTTGGTGAGGATCTGCGCCATCGCGTCCTTGGCCGCGGGGCTCTGCTCGCGCTCGTAGGCGCGGGCCAGGTGCTGGATGTAGTCGGCGGGGTGGTAGTAGGAGATGTACTGCAGCGCGGCAGCTACGGACTCCACAAGGTCGTTGTACCGGATGGTCGTGGTCATGTGGGGGAGGATTCTTGTGAAACGGACGCCCGCGATTATCGCCCTGCACCTTGCACGCGCCTGATGCAAGGGCAAAAGCAAGGGGAAAAGTCCCGCCCGCCCGTCCGCCCGTCCGCCCGTCCGCCCGGCGTGGCGGCAGGGGCTTTCAGTGGCCTCGTGGCCATTTGCGGTGAAATCGCCCCGTTGCTCCTTCCCGGATCAGAAAGGCGTTTCCATGAATTCCAACACCCGTATCGAACGCGACACCTTCGGCCCCATCGAGGTGCCGGCCGACAGGCTCTGGGGCGCGCAGACGCAGCGCTCGCTGCAGAACTTCGCCATCTCGGGCGAACGACAGCCGCAGGAACTCATCCGCGCGCTGGCGCAGGTCAAGCGCGCGTCGGCCCGGGTCAACCACGCGCTGGGGCTGCTGGGGGCGGACAAGACGCGCGCCATCGTCGCCGCGGCCGACGAGGTGCTGCTGGGCCAGCACGACGACGAGTTCCCGCTGGTGGTCTGGCAGACCGGCTCGGGCACGCAGACCAACATGAACGTCAACGAGGTGCTGGCCAACCGCGCCAGCGAGCTGTTGGGCGGCGAGCGCGGCGAGGCACGGCTGGTACATCCCAACGACGACGTGAACAAGAGCCAGTCCAGCAACGACGTGTTCCCCACCGCCACGCATGTGGCCGCGGTGCAGGCGCTGGTGCACCGGCTGCTGCCCGCCATGGAGGAGCTTCGCGCCACCCTGCAGGCCAAGGCCGAGGCGTTCGACGACATCGTGAAGATCGGCCGCACCCATCTGCAGGACGCGACGCCGCTCACGCTGGGGCAGGAGATCTCGGGCTGGGTGGCGCAGCTTGCCCATGGGGAGCGCCACGTGCGCGCGGCGCTGCCACACCTGTATGAACTGGCCCTGGGCGGGACGGCCGTGGGCACGGGCCTGAATGCGCCCGAGGGCTACGCCGAACGTGTGGCGCAGGAGCTGGCCCAGTTCACCGGCCAGCCCTTCGTGACCTCGCCCAACAAGTTCGAATCGCTCGCATCGCAGGACGCGCTGGTGCATGCCCACGGCGCGCTGAAGACGCTGGCGGCCAGCCTCACGAAGATCGCCAACGACGTGCGGTGGCTGGCCAGCGGCCCGCGCTGCGGCATCGGCGAGATCACCATCCCTGAGAACGAGCCCGGCTCGTCCATCATGCCCGGCAAAGTGAACCCCACGCAGTGCGAGGCGCTGACCATGCTGTGCGCCCAGGTGCTGGGCAACGACGTGGCCATCAACATCGGCGGGGCCAGTGGCAACTTCGAGCTGAACGTGTTCCGCCCGCTGGTGGCGCACAACTTCCTGCAGAGCGTGCGGTTGCTGGCCGACGGCATGGTGAGCTTCAACGAGCACTGCGCCGTGGGTATCGAGCCCAACCGCGCGCGCATCGCGGAGCTGGTGGAGCGCTCGCTGATGCTGGTGACGGCGCTCAGCCCGCATATCGGCTACGACAAGGCCGCGGCGATTGCCAAGAAGGCGCACAAGGAAGGCAGCACGCTGCGCGAGGCCGCGCTGGCGCTGGGCTACGTGACGCCCGCGCAGTTCGATGAGTGGGTGGTGCCCGCCCGGATGGTGGGGCGCTAGAGATTCGGCGAGCGCGGGGGCGTGCGCCGCGAGAGGGGAGCGCCTTACTCGTCGCCTCGGCCGTCCGCGGCGGCCTGGTCCACCAGCGTCTGCAGGCCGGTGGCGTCCAGGATCTCGATGCCGCGGGGGCGCACGCTGATCAGGCCCTCGCGCTCCAGCCACTTCAGCTCCACGTTCACGCGCTGGCGCGAGCCGCCCAGCAGGCAGGCCAGCTCGTCTTGCGCCAGCGACAGGCCCAGCGGCACGCTCTCGCCCGGCTCGGTGCGCTGCGGGCCGAAGCGCTGCAGCAGCTGTAGCAGTTGCTTGGCCAGGCGCGCGCGCAGCGGCAGCGTGGCCATGTCTTCCATCATGCAATACAGCGACCGCATGCTCCACGCCTGCAGCGTGAGCAGCGCCTCGCCGAACGAGGGATGCTCCTGCAGCAGCGTGCGGAAGGTGGGTTCGGGCACGCTCAACAGCGTGGTGGGGCCATGGGCATGCGCGTCGTAGGTGCAGGGACGGCCGTAGAGCACCTCGGCCTCACCCACCCAGATGCCGGGCTCCACATAGGCCAGCGTGACCAGCTTGCCCGAGGGCGTGGTGCGTTGAAAGCGCAGCGCGCCACTGGCGCAGGTGAACCATTCGCGGATGGGACGGCCCTGCTCGACGATCAGGTCGCCGTGTGCATGGCGCGTCACGTGCCCCAGGCGGAAGATGTCGTGCCGCAGCGAGGGCGAGAGGGTGGAGAACCAGGGGCTGCGGTCCAGGGCCTCGCGCTCGCGCGCCGACAACAGGGGACGTTGCAGCGACACGTCGGCACAAAAGCGCAGGGGAGCGGGCATGGTGGTTCGTCGGTGAAGGGCGCCGGGCGCGGGAACAGCGGCAGCGGCAGCGGCAGCGGCAGCGGCATTCTAGGCGCCGTCACGCTCGGGAAAAACCCTTGACCCCACCCGGCGTAGGCCGCTGTGGCTGCCGGGGTGCGTTTAAAGAAAAAAGTGCTCTAAATGCGCTTGCGGCAAGCGCAAGCAGCTATTGAAAAAGGAGCTGACTCAGTCCTGCGCGTCCTGCGGCGCCGCGGGCGGGTCGAAGGCAAAGCCCACGCCATAGACCGAGCGGATCCAGTCGTGCCCGGCGGGGTCGGCGCTGCGCAGCTTGCGGCGCAGATTCTTGATGTGGCTGTCCACGGCGCGCTCGTTGGGCTCCTGCGGCGAGTCCGGGTAGGCGTGCTGCAGCAACTGGGCGCGCGACAGCACGCTGCGCGGGTGTGCCAGCAGGGTGCGCAGCAGATGCCATTCGCGCGGTGTCAGCGCCACGAGGGTGCCGTGCAGCGTGGCTTGCAACTGGGCCTCGTCCAGCACCAGCGCGCCGTAGGCCAGCTCCGCCTGCGCGGCGGCCTGGGCCGGCGGTGCGCGCCGGCGCAGCACGGCCTTCACGCGCGCCACCACCTCGCGCGGCGAGAAGGGCTTGCAGATGTAGTCGTCCGCGCCCAGTTCCAGGCCGATGAGGCGGTCCACTTCTTCCACGCGGGCGGTGATCACCACGATGGGGTTGTCGGTGTGGCGGCGCGCCTGGCGCAGCACCTCCAGCCCGTCGATGCCGGGCAGCATGACGTCCAGCAGCGTCAGGTCGGGCGGCTGGGGGGCGGTGAGGACCTGCAGGGCCGTGCGGCCGTCGGCCGCGTGCTCCGGGGCGTAGCCCGCGTGGCGCAGGTAGTCCAGCAGCACGTCGGCGATGTCCTGCTCGTCCTCCACGACGAGGATGCGTGCGGGCGTGGTCATGGCGAGGGGTTCTCCAGTAGAGGCAGCGTGAGGGTGATGCGCAGGCCGCCCAGCGGCGAGGCGCTGGCTTCGATCTGGCCGCCGTGCGCCTGCACGATGGTGCGGCAGATGGCCAAGCCCAGGCCCGAGCCGCCCAGGTCGCCCGAGGCGCGGCGGCGCGAGGCCTCGGCACGGTACAGACGCTCAAACAGGTGCGGCAGCTCGTGCGGCGCCACGCCGGGCGCCGTGTCGTCCAGGCGCAGCGTGAGGCGCGGCGAGCCGCCATTGCGCTGCACGCTGGCGGATACCTGCAGCCGCCCGCCGGGGTCGGTGTAGCGCAGGCTGTTTTCCAGCAGGTTCAGGAACACGCGGTGCAACTGCTGTGCGTTGCCGTGTACCTGCAGCGGCTGCTTGGCGAGCGTGGCCAGGTCTGGCGCGGCCTGCAGGGCGACACCCGTCTGGTCGAAGCGCGACTGCATGCCGGCCATGGCCTCGCGCAGCAGCGCGAGCGGCTGCACGGCGCTCATGACGGGCGGGGGTTGGTCGCCGGCCATATCCACGCTGGCGCGCAGATCGCCCACGAGCTGGATCAGCCGCATGACTTGGCGGTGCAGGCGGCGCGCGGTCTTCTCGTCGAACGGGCGCACGCCGTCCTGCACGGCCTCGATCTCGGCGCGCATCGCGGCCAGCGGCGTGCGCAGTTCATGCGCGGTGTCCCCGATCCACTGGCGGCGCGAGGCCTCGACGCTCGCAAGCTGCTCGGC
Source organism: Diaphorobacter sp. J5-51 (assembly GCF_001023515.1). Taxonomy (NCBI): domain Bacteria; kingdom Pseudomonadati; phylum Pseudomonadota; class Betaproteobacteria; order Burkholderiales; family Comamonadaceae; genus Diaphorobacter; species Diaphorobacter sp. J5-51. The sequence continues at coordinate 86,405 of NZ_JSYI01000026.1, forward strand.
CATGGCGTTGAAGGTGTGGATCAGGCGGGTGAATTCCTCGCTGTCGGCCTGTTCGGGCACGCGGGTGTGCAGCTCGCCTGCCGCAATGGCCTGCGCGCCGGTCACCAGCGTGTCGATGGGGCGCAGCCAGCGCCGCGCCAGCCACCAGGACAGCAGCAACGCCAGCGCCAGGCCCGTCACGCCGCTCCACACCACGAAACCGAGCTGCTTGGACAGAAATGCGCGGTCCGCATCGCGCTCCAGCCCGTCAAGCGGCGCCAGCACCAGGTGGCCGATCAGGCGCCCCTCGCCGTCGCGCAGCGCGGTCCGCGCACCGCCGGCAACGGGTGCGGCGCCCGCGACCACGCGGCCCTGCGTATCCACCACGCCCAGGCGCCGCGACAGCGCATCCACCGGCGGCGGGGCCGTGCCGGGCGTGACCTGGGGTAGCAACAGGGGCTCGGGCGCAGGCACGGGAGCGGGTCCGAAGGTCGGCATCTGGACGTTGCGCGGGCGGCGCAGCTCGCGCCACAGGCCGGGCTGCTCGCGCAGTGTCTGCCAGCCGCCCTGCTGTTCATACGCGGCCTGCAGGCGGAACACCAGCCAGTCCATGCGCGCCAACTCCACCTCGGCCACGTAGGGACCCAGCCCCCGCTGCAGCCCCAGCAGCGAGAAGCCCACGAACAGCACCAGCATCACGACCAGCAGCGCCGACAGGGCTGCAAAGGCCTTGCCTTGGAGGGTGAGACGCGGAAGTTGCATGAAGTGGGGAGCCGCTTGACCGTGGTGAAACGCCGAGGATGGCATGGCCGGGCCACCCCCGGGGTCTGGCCGCGATGGTACGAAGCGCGCCAAATGCAACCAATGGCAACGCCTCGCACGCAGGCATGGGCGGGGCGAAAGCCCGTCCCGTCCGACTCTTGCGCTACTTAAAAGATAGCTGCTCGCGCATGAGGGACGGGCGTTCTCTCCTGTTTTTATGCAAATTGTTGCAAAGGCACCCGTCAGCGGGCCGCGGCCAGCGCCTGCTGCACCCAGCCGTCAAAGGTCTTCTGGTGTGCCTTGATCCAGCCGTTCACATGGCGTTCGATGTCGGCGGCCTTGTTCTGGCCCCGGCTCATCAGGTGGTTCTGGGCGTTGATGTCGGCCACGGGCAGCTGCATCACTTCGAACAGCTTGGCGGCGGCGGGGTTGGCCTCGGCCCAGGCCTTGTTGGCCACGATCTGCTGCTGGTTCACCACGAAGCCGTAGTTCTTGCCGTTGGGCAGGCGCGTGTCCAGGCCTTTTTGCTCGCCGGGCAGGGAGGAAAAGGGCACTTCCAGCCAGACCACGTCCTTGCCGGGCTTGAGCTCGTTGCTCACCCAATAGGGCGTCCAGGTGTAGTACAGGACGGGCTTGCCCGCGCGGTAGCGCGTGATGGTGTCGGCGATCAGCGCGGAGTAGGTGCCCTGCTGGTGCGTGACGGTGTTGCGCAGGCCGTAGGCGTCCAGGTGGTGCTCGATCATGGCCTCGCAGCCCCAGCCGGGCGTGCAGCCCGTCAGATCGGCCTTGCCGTCGCTGTTGGTGTCGAACAGCTGGGCAATTTTCGGGTCCTTGAGCTGCTCGACGTTGGTGATGCCATGCGCGTCGGCGGTCTTCTTGTCGATCAGGTAACCCTGCGCCGCGTTGCCCGAGTAGGTGCCGCGCCGGTAGAGCTTCGCGTCGCCGCCGGCGTTCTTGTAATAGTCGGCATGCAGCGGGTTCCAGTGGTCGGCCATGAACGTGGCGTCGCCATTGCCGATGGCGATGTGGGCCGTGGGGTACTCCACCTCCTGGATGGGCTGCACGTCGTAGCCGAGTTTTTCCAGGCCCTTCATGACTAGGGCCTGTTCACACTATTTTTGCCAGATGCGTTGCGATCAAAAAGGGCCAGGCGCAAGGCGCCAAACGAAGCTGGGGTGCTACCCCAGCGAGGCTTGGCAACGCCGCGAATGGCCCTTTTTGATCGCAACCCGGAGGGAACGGAGTGAAAACCGCGCCATTCGTCGTTGCCCTCCTAGCCAAGGCCCCGGCCTTGGCGTCGTCACGCGCCTAGATTGGCGCGGTTTTCACGCCATTCGCACTGGCAAAAATAGTGTGAACAGGCCCTAGCAGTGTCTGGAAGGTCTCCTCGGCGATCGAGCTCTTGAGAGGCAGCACCTTCACGCCCTTGCCGGACAGGGCGGTGGGCTGGGCCAGCGCAGCGGTGGCGCCCAGCGCCAGGCCCAGACCCGCGGCAACCGCGGCCAGCGGCGCGCGCAGGCGGCGGGCGAGGGCGGCGCATGCGCCGGAACGTGCAGTGTGTGTGGGAGAGGTCAGCGACAGAAGAGTCATCCGGGGTTTCCTTTCTGGTGGTGAACGGGAGTGGTGTCAGGCCGCGGAGTTGCGGGGGGTGGCAAGCGGGGCGGCTTGCGATGCGGGCGCTACGGGCTTGCCGCGCACGGCGCGCAGCACCAGGCCCGCGGGGCCGGTGTGCCACCAGCGCGCACTGGCGCGCCGCGGCTGGCCCATGGCCTGGGTGAGGCGGTCCAGCACGATGGCCAGCAGCACGATCCCCAGGCCGCCCACGGTGGCCAGGCCCATGTCCAGCCGGCCGATGCCGCGCAGCACCATCTGGCCCAGGCCGCCCACGGCGATCATCGAGGCGATGACCACCATCGACAGCGACAGCATCAGCGCCTGGTTGATGCCGGCCATGATCGAGGGCATGGCCAGCGGCAGCTGCACCTTCCACAGCAATTGCAGGGGCGAAGCGCCATAGGCGCGGCTGGCCTCGATCAGATCAGGGCGCACCTGGCGCAGGCCCAGGTTGGTCAGGCGGACCAACGGCGGCAGCGCGAACACGATGGTCACGATCACGCCCGGCACGTTGCCGATGCCGAACAGCATCACCACCGGCACCAGGTACACGAAGGCGGGCGTGGTCTGCATGGCGTCCAGCAGCGGGCGCGTCCAGCGCTGCGCGCGTTCGCTGGCCGCCAGCACGATGCCCATGGGCAGGCCGATGACGACGCAGAACAACAGCGATGTGAGCACCAGCGCCAGCGTCACCATGGCGTCGGGCCAGATGCCCAAGAGCGCCACCAGCCCCAGCGACAGCGCCGCGCCCACGGCCAGGCCGCGGCCGGCGAACTGCCAGGCCAGCAGCGTGACCAGCGCGATGAGCGCGGGCGCGGGCACGGCCAGCAGCAGGTCGGTCACGCCGGTGAGCGTGGCGTCGATGGGCGCGCGCACCGCCTGGAAGAACGGGCGGAAGTTCTCCACCACCCAATGCAGGCCCTCGTTGATCCAGCCCTGCACGGGCAGGCCGTCCGTGGCGATCTGCTGCCACAGGCCGGCCAGGCCGGCGTCGGGCTCGGGCATCGGCGCCGCCGCGGCGTCAAGCCAGTCCACGCCGGCCGCGGCATCGGTGCCGGCGGTGCCGCCAGCGCCCCACGGATCGGCATCCGCGGGTTGCAGCGTCGTGTCGGCGGCCCAGGGGTCGCTGGCTTGTGCTTGCGCCTGAGCGGGCGCGGCGTCGGCGGGTGCCCTGGGATCGTCGATGGCGGCGGTCTCTTGCGTTGTGTCGTTCATGCGTTTCCTCTCCTTGTGTTGTTCTTAGCGGGGCGCTGCCACCGGCGTGCTGGCTTGCGCCGGGAAGTGGGGGTTGAGCTGGATGGGTGGCACCTCCGCCTGCGGCGGCGGCACGGGCGGCGTGTCGCGGTCCAGGAACTTCATCAGCGTGGTGCGGCTGATCACGCCCTGGTAGATGCCGTCCTCGTCCACCACCGGCAGCGGGCAGGGCGCACTGCCCATGGGGCCGAACAGGTCCGCCACCGGCGTGGAGGCATCCAGCGGCTGGGCATTGGGCAGGAACGCATGGTGCAGGCCCAGCGCGCCCTGGCAGCCGTGCAGCGCTTCGCGCAGCGACTGCGACGACACCACGCCCAGCAGGCGCTTGCGGCTGTTGAGCACGTAGGCGTGGTCGCGGTCCGAGTCCTCCAGCAGGCGCAGTGCCGCGCGGCAGCCGCGGTCGTCGTGCTCGGACACCACGGTGAGCGCCTGGCGCGCGATGTCGGCCGCCTTGAACACCGCCGCAGCGTCCACGCCGCGCACGAAGCTGCGTACGTAGTCGTTGGCAGGCGCGCGCAGGATCTCGTCGGGCGTGCCCACCTGCACCACGTGGCCGTCCTTCATGATCGCGATGCTGCGTATTCCACGCGATGGCGGACACGATTCCATGCTGATGGC
>NZ_JSYI01000027.1:0-23009 GCF_001023515.1 Diaphorobacter sp. J5-51
GCGGCCAACGCGGGCGTCGGCGGGGGATTTTTCAACGGCCTGCTAATGCTGGGCGGCGACAACATGGATCTGGCGCTGGCGTACCTGCTGGAGCCGCAGTTCGCCGGCGACGGTGGCCACCTGCCCGCCGCGCGGTTACCCGCCGCGCGTTTGCCCGCCGCGCGTTTGCCCGCCGCGCGCTTTGCCCAACTGGTGCAGCGCTGCCGGCAGGCCAAGGAGTTGCTGCTGGCCGACGGCGCCCCCGACAGCGCCGCAGTCACGCTGCTGGGCACAGGCAGCCGCATGCTGGCGCAGACACACACGGCCACGCTCACGCGCGCGCAGGTGCTGCAATGCGTGGTGGAAGGCTTTCTGCCGCAGGTGTCGATTGGCGATCGCCCGGCGCGCCGCCAGGGTGCGCTGCGCGGGCTGGGCCTGCCCTACCCCGCCGACGCGGCCATCACGCGCCATCTGGCGCAGTTCCTGGCGCAGCACGCCGGGGGCGACTTGCCCGACACCCTGCTGCTCAACGGCGGGGTATTCCATGCGCCGGCGCTGGTGCAGCGGCTCACGGAGGTGCTTGCGCACTGGCGCGGCGCACCGCCCCGCGTGCTGCACAACCCGCACCCCGACTGGGCCGTAGCACGCGGTGCCGCGGCGTACGGGTTGGCGCAGCATTCATCATCAAATACGCACACAACCCAATCAGGACAAGCGCCAGCAGCTCCTAAAACCATAGTCCCACGCATCGGCGGCGGCTCGGCGCGCAGTTACTGGCTGGTACTGCCGGGCAAGGCGGGCACTGCGCCGCAGGGCATCTGCCTGCTGCCCCGCGGCACCGAAGAAGGCGTGCGCCTGGTCCTGACGAGCCGGCGCTTCGCGCTGCGGCTGGGCCAGGCCGTGCGCTTCGCGCTGGTGGCGCGCAGCCAGGGCCAGGCGCAGGCCGGGCAGATCGCACCGCTGGAGGGCGACGGCTGGGCGGAATTGCCGCCGCTGGCCACGGTGCTGCCCGCACCCGAAGGCCGCGCCACCGCCCAGGTGGAGGTGCAGCTGCAGGCCTGCATGACCGAGGTGGGCACGCTGGAGGTGCGCTGCGTGGCAACGCAGGAGGCGGACCAATCCTGGCTGCTGCCCTTCGCCGTGCGCGGCGCGGCGGGCACCGATGGCGCTTCCAAATCGATAGCTGCCAGCGCAGAATCGGAAAGCGTCAGCGGCCAAAAAGGCTCGGAGGGTAAAGCCTCACGCCTGCCCCAGGCGCTGGCGCTGATCGACCGCATCTTCGGCACCCAGGCACAGGACGTGGCGCCCAGGGAGGTGCGCCAGCTGCGCCAGTCGCTGGAAAAAATCCTGGGCCCGCGCGCCGGCTGGGACGTGGCCTTGCTGCGCGCGCTGTTCGATGCATTGCTGGCGCGTGCGCGCCGCCGCCGGCGCACGCCCGAGCACGAACGCACGTGGCTCAACCTGGCAGGCTGGTGCTTGCGCCCGGGGGTGGGCGCCGAGCTGGACGCGTGGCGCATCGCGCAGGTCTGGCAGCTCTACCCCCAGGGCCTGGGCCACGGCCAGGACGCCGCCAACTGGACCGAATGGTGGGTGTTCTGGCGCCGTGTGGCCGCGGGTCTGGACGAGGCGCAGCAGATGCAGGTGCTGGAAGCGGTGGCCGGCTGCATGCAAAAGACCGTGCAACGCAGCCAGGGCAAAGCCGCGTGGGGCAGCTACGACGACATGCTGCGCCTGTTCGCCGCCATGGAGGCCGTGCCCTGGCAGTACCGCCAGGAAATGGGCCAGTGGATGCTGCAGCGCCTGCTGCGGCCCGATGAGTCCGCACAGACCTGGTGGGCCATCGGCCGCCTGGCCGCGCGCCAGCCGCTGGCAGCCAACGCCCACCGCGTGATGCCGCCCGAGGCCGCGGCCGAGTTTCTGCATGCCACGCTGCGCGAGGACTGGCGCCACAACGAGCATGCCCTGTTCGCCGCCGTGCAGATCGCCCGCATGACCGGCGACCGCGCTCGCGACCTGCCCGACGCTCTGCGCACCGAAGTGCTGGAAAAGATGCGCGCCACCCACGCGCCCGCACGCTGGATCGCGCTGGTGGAACAGCCCACGGCCATGGAGGCCGAGGACCAGCAGCGCAGCCTGGGCGACAGCCTGCCGCCCGGGCTGGTGCTGGTGGGATGAGGCCTGTTCACACTATTTTTGCCAGATGCGTTGCGATCAAAAAGGGCCAGGCGCAAGGCGCCAAACGAAGCTGGGGTGCTACCCCAGCGAGGCTTGGCAACGCCGCGAATGGCCCTTTTTGATCGCAACCCGGAGGGAACGGAGTGAAAACCGCGCCATTCGTCGTTGCCCTCCTAGCCAAGGCCCCGGCCTTGGCGTCGTCACGCGCCTAGATTGGCGCGGTTTTCACGCCATTCGCACTGGCAAAAATAGTGTGAACAGGCCCTAGTTGGCCGCCGTCGGATTCAGCCAGCGCCGCAGCGCCGTGCGGTAGCTGGTGTCGAAACGACCGTAATAGTCCACGCCGTCGCGCGCAGCGCAGCTGGCGGTTCCGCCCAAAAGCTGGCCCACCACATAGCGGCGCTCGCCAAACGTCACGAACGCGGCCGAGCCGCTGCTGCCGCCCTCCGTCGTGCCCTCCTGCCAGCCCAGCGTAAGGAAGGTGCCGTCGTCCGCATTACTGGAACGGCAACTGTTGTCCACGCACGTGCTGTAGCGCTGCACGGAGCCCAGGCTGACCTTCTGCAGATCGCCCTGGGGATGGTGCACACCCGCCAGCGCCGTGCCAACGCCCACCCCGCCAAAGTACGAGCCTGCATAGACGATGCCGGCAGGCGCCTGGCTGTTGAGCTGCATGAAGGCCGTGTCCGTGGTGGCCGACGCGTACAGCAGCGCCGCACCGCCGGTGACGCGCGCGGCGGCGGGGTTCACGGTGGCGGTGCCGCAGCTGCCGGAACGGTAGAACCAGTCCGTGGTGAGCGTGGACGCCACGGCCTGCGTGGAAATGCAATGGTTGGCGCTCAGGATGTAGGGCGTACCGCTGGACGCCGCATCGTTGAGCAGCGTGCCGGTGCACAGGTAGCTCTTGCCATCGTCGCGCACAAAGATCATGCGCGCCACCGAGCGGCTCTGGTCGTTGAACTCCGGCCGGCAGGTCGCGTCCACGTTGCAGCTGCCCGACTCGCCCACCTTCTGGGCAAAGGCCTGCTCGGCCTGTGCGGGCGCCAGCGTGAAATGCGACAGCCGCGGCACGGACAGCCGGACGGCCGCTGGCGAGGCCGCAGCGGGAATCTCCACTTCCAGTGTGGTCTGCGGGCCGCTGAAGTCCGGGCTCCAATAGGTGCGCGCGGTGGTGTCATCCGCACCGCCACGCGCATTGCGCGCAGCGATGTCCTGCAGCTCGGACGCGCGCACATCCATGGCCCCCGCGCCCTGCTCGCCGTAGAAGCGCAGCACCGCGCCCTCGGGCAGCGACTGCACGAGCACGCCCAGGCGCACGCCATGCGCCCCGTCGGCCGTGAAGCGCAGCGCAGCGGCCCGCGTGCCCCGCGCCGTCGGTTGCCAGCGCAGCAGGGCCGCAGTGGCCGCGACGGTGGCGGTGTCCGCCACGCTGCGCGCCTCGCCGATCTGCAAGGGCGTTCCGGGAGTGGCGGAGACCACGCCCTTCACGGCCGTGAGCGCGCCGAGGGCGATGGTGCGGGTTGCCTGCGCACTGACGACCGGGCTCACCGCCTGCTGCGAGGTGGCCACCTTGGCCGTGCCGCTGGGGTCGTAGGGCTCGATGCGGTCGCCCGCCACCGGAGGCGCAGGAGAGGGAGTGTCGTTGCCGCCGCCGCCACAGGCAGCCAGTGCCAATACGAGGGGGAGCGTCGCCCAGCCGCGTCGGGATGGATTCATGGTGAAGACCTCCAGAGCGCGACCACCGGGCCGCGGGGTTACTTGGACAGGGACTTCAGCGCCAGCTTGATCCCCTCGCTCACTCCCACATCCGCCGGCAGCGCCTTGAGCGCAGCGGCGGCCTCCTTGTCGTTATAGCCCAGGGCCAGCAGCGCCTGCAGGATGTCGGCCTGGTTGTCGTTGGCCGCATGCGCGCGCACGCCGACGTCCGCGCCCAGCTTGCCTTTCAGCTCCAGCAGCAGCCGCTCGGCGGTTTTCTTGCCGATGCCCGGCACTTTGACCAGGCGCCCTGTTTCCTGCAGCGAGACGGCCTGCGCCAGGTCCGCCACGCCCATGCCCGAGAGGATGGACAGCGCTGTGCGCGGCCCCACGCCGCTGATCTTGATGAGTTCGCGAAACGCCTGGCGCTCCTGCGCCGTACCAAAGCCGTACAGCAACTGCGCATCCTCGCGCACGATGAACTGCGTGAGCAGGCTCACCCGCTCACCCACGGCGGGCAGGTTGTAGAAGGTGCTCATGCTGACCTGCACCTCGTAGCCCACGCCGTGGCAGTCCACCAGCACCTCGGGGGGGTTCTTTTCCAGCAGCGTGCCGGTCAATTTGCCTATCATGGATGTCCTTTGCCGCGCCGGACACCCGCCGCGGAACTTCGACCGGAATTATCAGCGTGATCCTGCGCCACACCTTCACCCCCCATAACAACACGCGCCTGACCCATCTGTGCGGCCCCGCCGATGTGCACCTGCGCACCATCGAGGCGGCGCTGCAGGTCTCCATCGCCCACCGGCACGAGCAGTTCAAGGTGGACGGCCCCAAGGCCAAGGCCACGCAGGCCATGGAACTGCTGCAGGCGCTGTACGAGATGGCGGATCGCCCCATCAAGGAAGAACACCTGCAGCTCATGCTGGCCGGCGACGCCAGCATGCAGGGCGATGACGAGGTCAGTGCCATCCAGCTCACCACGCGCCGCGCCGACCTGCGCGCGCGCACGCCCACGCAGGCCACCTACCTGGAAAACATCGCCACGCACGACATCACCTTCGGCATCGGCCCGGCGGGCACCGGCAAGACGTACCTGGCCGTGGCCTGCGCGGTGGATGCGCTGGAGCGCAGCAGCGTGCAGCGCATCGTGCTCACCCGCCCGGCCGTGGAAGCTGGCGAGCGCCTGGGCTTCCTGCCGGGCGACCTGACGCAGAAGGTGGACCCGTACCTGCGCCCACTGTATGACGCGCTGTACGACCTGATGGGCTTTGACCGCGTGCAGAAGGCCTTCGAGCGCAATGCGCTCGAGATCGCGCCGCTGGCCTTCATGCGCGGGCGCACGCTGAACAATGCCTTCGTCATCCTCGACGAGGCGCAGAACACCACGCCCGAGCAAATGAAGATGTTCCTCACGCGCATCGGCTTCGGCGCGCGCGCGGTGGTCACAGGCGACGTGAGCCAGATCGACTTGCCCAAGGGCGCGATGAGCGGCCTGATCGACGCCGAGCGGGTTTTGAAGCGCGTCAAGGGCATCGCCGTCACGCGCTTCACCAGCGCCGACGTGGTGCGCCACCCCCTGGTGGCGCGCATCGTGGATGCCTACGACGCGCAGCGCAGCCGCCGCGGCGCAGGCGAGTAGTCGCCGGCCAAAAGCTCACAAATTCATAGCTACTCGCGCTTGATAGATAAGCGCTGGAGGCCAAAATGGCTTTGAACCAATTGTCCTTGTCCCTCCAATTTGCACGCGACGCGGAGGCCACCGCGCACCGCGCCACCCTGCCCCGCCACGCGGTTGCGCGCTGGATCCGCCACGCCCTGGCCGTAGATGCCGAGATCACCGTGCGCATCGTGGGCGCCGAGGAAGGCCAGCGCTTGAACCGCGAGTTCCGCCACAAGGACTACGCCACCAACGTGCTCACCTTCGACTACCAGCAAGAGCCCGTGGCCGTGGCCGATCTGGTGCTCTGCGCCCCCGTGGTCGAGCGCGAGGCCCGCGAGCAGAACAAGACGCTAGAGGAGCACTACGCCCACCTGCTGGTGCACGGCACGCTGCATGCCCAGGGCTGGGACCACGAAACCAGCGAACAGGACGCGCGGGAAATGGAGGCCTACGAGACCGCCATCCTGCAGGAGTTGGGCTTCGCGGACCCCTACGCGGCATAACTGGCAGGCGCTCACCACCGCGGGCGCCGGGGTGCGGAAAGCTGTTTTGCGCCCAGGTCACAAACGCGCCCGCCGGTGCGGCCTAAGATGCCGCGCGACCTGCGTCCTGCAGGTCCGCCTCTCACGCGGCGACCATCTCTTAAGGGAAGAACCCACGCATGGACATCCTGGGCTGGACGACCTCCATCGGCCACTTGGCACTTCTGCTCACCGCCGCGTTCATCGCCGGTGCGCTCAACGCGGTAGCCGGCGGCGGCAGCTTCCTCACCCTGCCCGCGCTGGTGTTCACCGGCGTGCCGCCCGTGGTCGCCAACGCCACCGGCACTGTGGCCCTGCTGCCCGGCTACATGGCCGGTGCCTGGGGCTTTCGGGAAGACATGCAACCGCCGCCGGGCCTGTCGATGCGCGCCGTGGTCGTGCTGTCGCTCATCGGCGGCTCGGCCGGTGCGGCGCTACTGCTGTTCACGCCCGACGCCACCTTCCGCAAGGTCGTGCCCTGGCTGCTGCTGGCGGCCACGGCACTCTTCGCCTTTGGCCCGCAGCTGCGGCAATGGGCCGGCAAAGCCGGCCATGGCACGCCCTCGGCCCTGAAAGCCGGCGCAGGCATGCTGGCGGTGGCGGCCTACGGGGGCTATTTCAACGGCGGGCTGGGCATTCTGCTGCTGGCGCTGTTCGGGCTGCTGGGGCAGACGCAGCTCAACGCCATGAACGGCATGAAGAACCTCGTGTCGGCCCTGCTCACGGCGATCGCCGTGGCGATCTACGCGGCGGGCGGCATCGTGGAGTGGAAACAGGCCCTGCTGATGATGGTGGCCGCCACGCTGGGCGGCTACGGCGGCGCGCGCGTGGCGCGCAAGCTGCCCGCGCCGGTGCTGCGCTGGGGCATCGTGGCGACGGGGCTGGTGATGGCGGCGGTGTTCTTCTGGCGGCAGTAGGCAAGAGCAGGATTCAAGCCGAATCGGCCTCCAGCGCTTGTCCAGCAAGCGCAAGCAGCTCTATTTTTTGATTACTTCTGCCGTGTCTCGCCGGCCGCAGGGCCGCGCGGGGCGCCGCCGTGCACCTGGGCGAAAGTCAGGATGACTTCGCGGATCAGCTTGCGCTGCGGGGCGGGCAGCTGCAGGAAGGCGTCGAACGTCTCGCGCTCCAGGTAGCCCACGCCCTCGTCCCAGCGCTGGCGGTATTCCTGCACCGAATGGCGCACCGCCTCGCCGAAGCGCAGCACCTCCGGCTCCACCTTGAGCCACTCGGCCAGCACCTGGATCTTGTCCTGCGTGGGGACGGCCTTGCTGTTGAGCCAGTTCCACGCGGCCTGGTTGCTGATGGAGCGGCCATACCAGCGCAAGTTGAACTCCTGCTCCAACACCGAAGGGCTTGCCGCATAGCCTGCATCCGCCATGGCCTGGCGCAAGCGGTTGCTGAATTCGATCTTCTCGTTCATCCAGCGCAAGTTAGGAAGCGCTTGAGGAATCAATCACATTTTGATTGATAATTTACGCAAATGTTGATTGATTTGCGGCGCACCTCTGGCGCTGCCGCACCCGTCCACGGCCTCGGCCGTGGCTCCTCTGGCGCGATTTCACGAAAAAAGAAAGGACTGGCATGCGCTATCGACGAGAGGTTTCCTTCGCCATCGCACTGGCGGCCCTGGCACTCAGTGGCTGCCAGAGCGCCGGCGCCCACCGCGCCGCCGTGCAGGACGACAGCAACGACCGGCTCACCGTGGGCACGGTGCAGCGGCAGATCCAGGTCGGCATGAGCGGCGCGCAGGTCGCCCAGGTGCTGGGATCGCCCAACATCGTGTCCTCCGACGAGGAGCGGCGCGAGGTCTGGGTGTACGACAAGATCGCCACGGACCGCGCCTATTCGGCCAGCAGCGGCGGCGTGCAGGCGCTGGTGCTGGGCTTCGGCGGCGCCGCGGCGGGCGGCATCGGCGGCGGCGCAGGCGCCTCGGCCGGCGCATCGTCCACCAGCCAGCGCACGCTGACCGTGGTCATCAAGTTCGACCATGAGCGCAAGGTGCGGGACTTCGCCTACCACACGTCGAGGTTCTGACCATGCAGCGAACCATTGCCGCGGCGTGCGCCGCACTGCTCATCGGCGGCTGCGCCGTGCAGGCCCCGCCCAACACCTTCGTGGTGACCCCCGAGCTGCTGCAGCAGCGCCAGCTGGAAACCCGGCGCTACGACGGGATCCAGGAGGCCGACCTGCTGTCGGCCAGCTCCAACGTGCTGCAGGACCTGGGCTTCAACCTGGAGAACTCCGAATCCAGGCTCGGCGTGCTGACGGCCAGCAAGCAGCGCGACGCCACCAACGCGGGGGAATTCGCCGTCGCGCTGGTGGTGGCGCTGCTGGGCGGCGGCGTCACGGCCACCAGCAAGGACCAGACCATCCGCGTCGCGCTGGTGGTGCGGCCCGCCAACGACGGCAACGGCAAGGCCCGCGAAGGCAGCCACCTGGTGCGTGTCACGTTCCAGCGCGTCGTCCGCCGCACCGATGGCAGCACCTACGCCGAAACGCTCAAGAGCGAGGAGCTGTACCGCGATTTCTATGAGCGGCTTTCCAAATCCGTCTTCCTCGAAGCCCACAAGATATGAGACACCTCTTCATTTCCTGCACCGTGGCCGCAGCCGCCCTCGCCGGCTGCGCGACCACCCACCAGCGCGTACTGGACGCGGACTCCGGCACGCAGCTGCAAAAGCGCAGCTACCAGTCGCGCACCTTCGACACCGGCGACAAGGAGAAAGTCCTGCGCGCCACGATCTCGACGCTCCAGGACCTGGGCTTCGTGATCGACCGGGCCGACCTGGCGCTGGGCACGGTCACCGGCACCAAGCTGGCGGCGCACCGCATCACGATGACCGTGAGCGTGCGCCCGCAGGGCACCGACCGGATGCTGGTGCGCGCCAATGCGCAGTTCAACATCACCGCGATCGAGGACCCCAAGCATTACCAGGACTTCTTCTCCTCGCTGGAGAAATCGCTGTTCCTGGCAGCGCACGCCGAGGGCTGAGCGCCATGCGGGCATTCACCCCGGCCATCGGCCTCGGCCTGCTGCTTCTCGCCCTGTGGACCGGCTCGGCCCTGTACCTTCGGCGCAAGCGCAGGAAAAAGGAGGAGCAACTGCGCGCCCAGGGGCAGCATGCAATGGCGGATGCACAGGCAGCCAAGCACGCTCCCCTGGCGAGGCTGCACCAGCGCGTCATTGGCCTGGGCATCGTTTTCTATGGCATCTACCTGTCCACCCTGGTGGGCACCATGACGCGCTTCGTCCTGCCCGGGGGCACCGCCCTGGGCGGGGGCGCGGCGGCGGGCGCGGGGGTCGGCCTCCTCACCTATCTCGTGATCGGAACGGTGGGCGTCGCCACGGGCGGCACGGGGGTTGCGCTCGGCGCGCTGGCGATGTCGTTGATCGGCGGCGGCGTCGGTGCCGTGGGGGCGGCTGCGGGCGTGTCGGGCTTTCGCGCCCTCAGCTATCCGCTGGTTTCTCCCTGGTTCTGGGGGCCGGTCATCGGCCTCGGCATCTATCTGATCGTCGGCAGGGACATCCAAAGAAAACTGTCGTCCCGATCCAGCGACTGATCTCCACAGGAAAGCACCTTATGCACAACGACGACATGCTCCTGGGCTTCTTTGGCGGGCTTTTCGCCGCTCTGGCCCTCATCCTGGTGGTGGAGATCACCGTGGCCTACCTGCTGCACCAGGGCCTCAAGAAGATTCCGGAGCAATACCGGGCCACGGAAACCTTCATGCCCTGGCTCACCCTGGTCCCGATCGCGGGACTCGCTTTCTACTGGATATTGCTTCCGTTCAAGATCCCGGAATCCTTCAGGAATTACTTCGCCGAGAACCCCGGCAACGGCCAGGAGCCCAAGGACTATGGCAAAGGCATGGGGATGGGCGCCGCCATTTGCGCCACCCTCCTGCTCGTTCCCATCATCAATGTCGTTGCCTGGATTCCCGCAGGCATCTTCCTCTTGGTTTTCATGCTGCAGTTCGCGGAGATGGTGCGGCAACTCCCTGCGAACACGGGCAGCCACCCGCCTGTGCGCCACGCCCCCTCTCGGGCAATGCCATCGTCCGACGACAGATTCGCCCGGCTGGAGCGGCTCAAGCAGTTGCTGGATGAGGACATTCTCACGGCCGACGAATACCAGAGCGAGAAAAGAAAAATCCTCCAGGGCCACGAGCATCCAGAATAAAAAACGCCTCCAGCGCTTTCTGAGAAAGCGCTGGTAGCTCTCCTTTCAGGAGCATCTAGATGCTCGCCGGCTCCATGCGCAGCGGAATCGTCACCGGCCCGTCGTTGACCAGGTGCACCTGCATGTCCGCCGCGAACTCGCCCGTCTGCACCACGGGGTGGGCGGCCCGCGCGCGCTGCACGAAGTAGTCGTACAGCCGCTGCCCCTCGGCGGGGTCGGCGGCCTGGGTGAAGCTGGGGCGGTTGCCGCCGCGCGTGTCGGCGGCCAGGGTGAACTGGCTGACGATGAGCAAGCCGCCGCCCACGTCCTGCACGCTGCGGTTCATCTTGCCGGCCTCGTCGCTGAAGATGCGCAGCTTGAGCATTTTGGCCAGCAGCTTGTCGGCCTGCGCCTCGCTGTCGCCCTGCTCGGTGCACACCAGCGCCAGCAGCCCCGGGCCGATGCGGCCCACGATCTCGCCGGCCACTTCCACGCGCGCCTCGCGCACGCGCTGCAGCAGGCCGATCATGTGCCGGCTCCTCCCGGCGCGGCCGCCTCGGCGGTCTCAAACACCGTAGCCTGCCCTTCGGGCAGCAGTTCGATGGTGGCGCGCAGGCCGGGCACGGCCTGCATCAGGGCCTGCTCGACGGCGGTGCGCTGCTCGGCGGCGTGCCCCAGCGTCCAGTGCGCGGGCACATGCATGTGCAGATCCACGTAATTGCGCGCGCCGGCGCGGCGCGAGGTGAGGCTGTCGAAATACACCACCCCTGCGCTGGCGTGGTTGTGCTCGCCCAACACCGTGAACACGCGCGCCAGCAGGCTGGGCTCCATGGCTTCGTCCATGAGACCCTGCGAGGCGCGCCAGATCAGTGCGCCCCCTTCGCGCAGGATGTTCAAAGCCACCGCGATCGCCACCAGCGGGTCCAGCCACAGCCAACCGGTGGCGCCAGCGGCCAGTAGCCCGCCCACCACGCCGATGGAGGTCCACACGTCGGTCATCAGGTGCCGCGCATCGCCTTCCAGCGCCAGCGACCGGTGCACCTGCGCCGCGCGCAGCATGCCCCATGCGAGCAGGCCGTTGCAGGCCGTGCTCAACAGCGACAGGCCCATGCCCCAGCCCAGTTGCTCCAGCGGCTGCGGGTGCATCAGCCGCAGCACGGCCGCCCAGAGGATGGCGATGCTGGCCCCCACGATGAGAATGCCCTCGAAGCCGGACGAGAAATATTCCGCCTTGTGGTGTCCGTAGGGGTGGTCCTCGTCCGCCGGGCGGCGCGCAATGGTCACCATGGCCAGCGCGAACATCGCGCCCGCCAGATTGACGAACGACTCCAGCGCATCCGACAGCAGGCCCACCGAGCCGCTGACCCACCAGGCCAGCGTCTTGAGCACGATGGTGAGCAGGGCCACGCCCACCGAGGCGCGCAGCAGGTTGTGGGGCGTCATCCACGCGGGAACGCTCAAGGGGCCGGAGGGTGCGGAAGGCATACAGCGATTATCCCGCCGCCGTGCCGCCCTGCTGGCACACAAGCGCCCGGCGCGCCGCCGGACGCGCCTGCTCGCCAAAGGCCAGGCGTTGGGATATAAGCTCCGGGACCGACCGCCCACTGGCACTGGATATGCCCTCCCCTCGCCCCCCTGCCTCCCCCCCNGGCTCATCGCCGACTCGGTGCCCGTCATGCTGGCCTATTACGAATCGACCAGCCTGCGCTGCGTGTTCGCCAACCAGCGCTATGCCGCCTTCAGCGGGCAAACGGTGCAGAGCATCATCGGCAAGACGGTGCGCGAGGCGATCGGCGAAAAGGCCTGGCAGGAGATCCTGCCCTACGTGCAGCGCGCGCTGGCTGGGGAGAGCGTTCAGTACACCCGCGAATACGCCGGCCCGCAGGGGCGCGCGCATATGCTGGAGATCAGCCTGCAGCCGCACTTCGGGGTGCGCGAAGGACGCAACGCGATGGTGGGTGCATTCGTGCTCATCAACGACATCACCCACCACTGGGAGGCCGAGCGCGCCGTACGCCAGAGCGAGGAGCGCATGCGCAAGTTCGCCATCGCTACCGAGGAGGGACTTGCCTTTCACCGCGACGGGCGCATTCTGGATGCCAACGAAGCGCTGCAGCGCATGGTTGGCTATTCGCTGGCCGAGCTCGTAGGCCAATCCATCTTCGATTTCGCGCTGCCCGAGTACCGCGCGCTGGCCGTGGAATACACGCGCCGCGGCAGCGAGAAGCCCTACGAGCTCGCCATGCGCCACAAGGACGGTCGCGTGATCCCGATCGAGGTGGTGGGCAAGACCATGCCCCAGCAGGAGGGTGACTACCGCGTGGTGGTGGTGCGCGACATCACGGCGCGCAAGCAGGCGCAGGAGCAGGCGCGCTTCCTGGTGCTGCATGACACGCTGACCCAACTGCCCAACCGGCGCCACCTCATGATGCAGTTGGCACGCATGGCGAGTGCCGCGCAGGAGCGGCAGACCCGCGCCGCCGTGCTGTTCATCGACCTGGACCACTTCAAGACGGTCAACGAGTCGCTGGGAAACCAGGCCGGCGACCAGCTGCTGATCGAGATTGCGCGGCGCCTGCAGGACGGGGTGAAGGCCACCGACTTCGTCGCGCGTGTGGGCGGCGACCAATTCATCGTGCTGCTGCCCGACCTGGCCAACCGCGCCGCAGCGGCCGAAGTGGCCGATGCGCTGCTGGCGCGCGTGCGCGCCGAGTTCGCCATCGGTGGCACGCCGCTGTCGCTATCACCCTCCATCGGCATCAGCGTCTTTCCGGACGACGGCTACAGCCCCGACGAGCTGCTGCGACGCGCCGACGCGGCCATGCACCACACCAAGGAAAGCGGGCGGGGCACGCGCATGTTCTATGAACCGGGCATGGAAGGCCAACCCACGGAGCTGCTGCAGCAGGAGCACCTGCTGCGCGAGGCGGTGTTCCAAGGGGCCTTCGCACTGCACTACCAGCCCCAGGTGCGGGTGGCCGACGGCCGGCTGGTGGGCTTTGAGGCGCTAGTGCGTTGGCGACACCCGGTGCGCGGCCTCGTGGGGCCGGATGAGTTCATTCCGCTCGCCGAATCGCGCGGGCTCATCACGCCCATTGGCCGCTGGGTGCTGCACGAAGCCTGCCGCCAGCTCAAGGCATGGCACGACGAAGGGCTGCCCCGGGTGCCGGTGGCGGTGAACCTCTCAGCCATCGAGTTCCGCCAGCGCGACGTGGTGGGCGAGATCGCCCAGGTGCTGCAGTCCGCGGGGCTCGCACCGCAGTACCTGGAGGTAGAGATCACCGAATCCGCCCTCATGCAACAGGCCGACCACACGCGCGCCACCCTGCAGGCCCTGCAGGCCCTGGGCGTTGCCGTAACGGTGGACGACTTCGGTACGGGCTACTCGTCGCTGGCCTACCTCAAACGCTACCCGCTGGACAAGATCAAGGTGGACCGCTCCTTCGTCACCGACACGCCTGCCGACAGCGAAGACGTGGCCATCGTCACCGCCATCATCCAGCTCGCGCGCAGCCTGCAGCTGCAGCCCGTGGCCGAAGGCGTGGAGACCGCGGAGCAGCTCGCGCTGCTGCAGCGCCTGGGCTGCGAACTGGCGCAGGGCTTTGGCATCGCACCGCCCATGGATGCGCAGCGCGCCCGCGACTGGCTGCGCGCCCAGGCCGAGTGAGCGGCCGGCCTGGCCCGGCGCCGTGCCCACACTGACACATGCGGCGTGGACAATAGGCACCATGGCTCAGATCCCCGCACTTCCCGATCCCACCTTCCACGCGACCGAGACCGAGGCACTGGCCCAAGTGCAGCGCATCTACCAGCAGCAGATCGACCACCTGCGCAGCGCCATGCAGCGCTTCGTGGCGGGAGAGACGCCCGCCGCGCCAGTGCGCGCGTTCTATCCCTTCGTGCGTGTGCAGACCAGCACCGTGGCGCGCGCGCCCACGCACCTGGCCTATGGCTTCGTGGAGGGGCCCGGGCGCTACGAGACCACGCTCACGCGGCCTGACCTGTTCGCCGACTACTACACGGAGCAGCTGCGCCTGTTGCGCGCCAGCCACAACGTCGAGCTGGAAGTGGGCGTGAGCAATCAGCCCATCCCCATCCACTTCTCGTTCGCCGAGCACGACCACATCGAAGGCACGCTCAGCCCCGAGCGGCGCATGCTGATGCGCGACGTGTTCGACCTGCCCGACCTGGAGGCCATGGACGACGGCATTGCCAACGGCACCTGGTCGCCGCGCGCTGGCGAGGCGCAGCCGCTGTCGCTGTTTACCGCGCCGCGCGTGGACTATTCGCTGCACCGCCTGCGCCACTACACCGGCACGCAGCCCGAGTGGTTCCAGAACTTCGTGCTGTTCACCAATTACCAGTTCTACATCGACGAGTTCGTGCGCCTGGGCCATGCCGAGATGGCCAAGCCCGACAGCGAGTACATCGCCTTCATTGAGCCGGGCAACGTGGTCACGCGCCGCACGGGCCTGCCCGCGCAGGTCGGCGACGACCTGGGCGTGGCCCCGGCCCGCCTGCCGCAGATGCCCGCCTACCACCTCGTGCGCGCGGACCGCAGCGGCATCACCATGGTCAACATCGGCGTGGGCCCGAGCAACGCCAAGACCATCACCGACCACATCGCCGTGCTGCGCCCCCACGCCTGGATGATGCTGGGCCACTGCGCGGGCCTGCGCAACAGCCAGCAGCTGGGCGACTACGTGCTGGCCCACGCCTACGTGCGCGAGGACCATGTGCTGGACGAGGAGCTGCCGCTGTGGGTGCCCATCCCCGCGCTGGCCGAGATCCAGATGGCGCTGCAGCAGGCCGTGGCCGACGTGACGCAGATGCCGCAAGACCAGCTCAAGCGCATCATGCGCACCGGCACCGTGGCCAGCACCGACAACCGCAACTGGGAATTGCTGCCCGACAACATGCCCCAGCGCCGCTTCAGCCAAAGCCGCGCAGTGGCGCTGGACATGGAAAGCGCCACCATCGCCGCCAACGGCTTTCGCTTCCGCGTGCCCTACGGCACCCTGCTGTGCGTGAGCGACAAGCCGCTGCACGGCGAGATCAAGCTGCCCGGCATGGCCAACCATTTCTACCGCGAACGCGTGGACCAGCATCTGCGCATCGGCATGCGCGCCATCGACATCCTGCGCGCGGGTGGTGTGCACCGGCTGCACAGCCGCAAGCTGCGCAGCTTTGCCGAGGTGGCGTTCCAGTAGCCGCAGCCATCGCTATTTCATCGATAGCTGCTCGCGCTTATCCCATAAGCGTTTGAGCCGTTTTTTATCAATTTAGAGTAGCAACAGCACCGCGACGAAGGCCAGCGTGTGCAGCACCACGCCGCCGCCGGCCGCCACGGCATAACGCCAGCCCCCGCTGACCAGGGCCGTCACGCATTTGCTGACGGCGTGCACGCTCAGCCCCGCCGCCAGCGCGCTCACCAGGCTGGGCCCCACGGGGTCCAGCGGCCGGCCCTGCGACATGATGGCCGCGGCGGCCGCATGGACGTCGGCCAGCGCCGCCACCAGGGCGCCGGCCAGCAGGCCCGCGTCGCCCCACCAGCCGCGCAGTGCCTGCACCAGCACCTGCACGGCCGTGAGCAGCGCGGCGATCAGCAGCGCGTCGCGCAGCTTGAACAGCGCCGTGCCGTCCACGTCCGCCGGGGCCGGCGCCTCACCCGCGGGCATGCTGCGCAGCAGCGCCCACCCCCAGACCAGCGCCACCACCCCGCCCGCCAGTGCCGGCGCCCACAACCGCACCAGCCACTGGGGCTGCACGGTGGCCGCCACCACCAGGATCTGCGCCATGGTCGCCACGCACGACAGCACGGCCGCGCCCCCCTGCGCGCGCACGGGCTCGCGCCCCTCGCGCACGGCCACGCCCAGGCTGGCGATGGTGGCGGTGCTGGAGATGAAACCCGAGGCCAGCGCCGACAGGGCGTTCGCGCGGCGCGCGTCCATGAGCCGGCGCGCCAGATGCGCCAGCGCCTGGATCACCAGCAGCACCACCACCAGGCGCACTAGCACCTGGGGGTTCAGCGCCTCCCCCCACAGGGGCTGGTTGGGCGCCAGCGGCAATACCAGCAGCGCCAGCGCAGCCAGGATCAGCCCGCCCCGCACCTCGCCCTGGCGCAGCCACTCGCGCGAAAACTCGTGCAGCGCCTCACGCGCCGCCAGCAGGCTGGTGACGGCGACGGCCAGCCCCGCCGCCACGGGCAAGCTCTGCGTGCACAGCACGCCGATCAGGTAGGCCAGCAGCAGCGCGATCTCGGTGGTCACGCCGGGGTCTTCGGAGCGGTCGCGCGCATAGGCCACCACGCCCAGCAGCGCAATGAACACCGCGCCCACCGCCACCAGCGCCTCGCTGCCCAGCAGCGCCGCCGTCGCACCCGACACCGCCGCCAGCGTGAACGAGCGCACGCCCGCGAGCGCGCGCAACGGGCCCTGGCCCTTGCGCCGTTCGCGCTCGATCCCCATCAGCAGGCCGCTGCCCAGGGCGCCCGCCAGAACGGCCAGCGTGTCCTGGAAGCCGGTTGTGTCCATGGTGTCTATCGTGGTTGGTTGGCTTTGACGATTGGACCATGGAAAGCGGGCATCCAAAGGGCGCCCCGCTCTCAGAACACTCTGGTTTTGATAGCTATCAGCGCTTATCAATAAAGCGCCAGCGCCATTTTTCTCATAAACCTCTGCAATGGTGCGGTCTTCCCCCCACAATCGCGCCATGCAAGTGCTTCTGGAAGCCCGCGACCTGCGCAAGCGCTATGGCACCGCCACCGTGGTGGATGGGCTGTCGTTCGCCATCGCGCCGGGGGAGTGCCTGGGCGTGATCGGCCCCAACGGCGCGGGCAAGACCACCACCCTGCGCATGTGCCTGGGCCTCACGGCGCCCGACGAGGGCAGCGTGCACTTTCACCCTGGCGGCGGCGCTGCGCCGCTCGCCATGCCGCAGGACGCGCTGGCCATCAAGGCCCAACTGGGCGTGGTGACGCAGTTCGACAGCCTGGACCCGGACTTCAGCTGCGCCGAAAACCTGCGCGTGTTCGGCCGCTACTTCGGCCTGAAGGGCACGGCCATGGCGCAGCGCATCGCGCCGCTGCTGGAGTTCGCCGCGCTCACGGCCAAGGCCGACGCGCGGCCGGGCGAACTGTCGGGGGGCATGCGCCGGCGCCTGTCGCTGGCGCGCGCATTGGTCAACGACCCGCGCCTGCTGTTGCTGGACGAGCCCACCACCGGCCTGGACCCGCAGGCCCGCCACCTGATGTGGGAGCGGCTGCAGCAGCTGCTGCAGGGCGGCAAGGCCATCCTGCTGACGACGCACTTCATGGATGAGGCCGAGCGCCTGTGCTCGCGCCTGCTGGTGCTGGACCATGGCCGCAAGATCGCCGAAGGCACGCCGCGCGCGCTGATCGCCGAGCACCTGGAGCCCGACGTGGTCGAGGCCTACGGCCCCGGCGCGCTGGCCCTGGCGCAGGATGCGCAGTTGCGTCCGCTGGCGCGGCGTGTGGAAGTCAGCGGCGAGACCGTGTTCTTCTACACGCAGGACGCCCGCCCGCTGCTGCAGGCGCTGTCGGCCCATGGCAGCCTGCGCACCCTGCACCGGCCCGCGAACCTGGAGGATCTGTTCCTCAAGCTCACCGGACGTCAAATCCGCGAGGAAGGCTGACATGCCCACGCCCACCACGCCCAGCCCCTGGCGCGCGCCCGACCTGTCGACGCGCTGGTGGCCCGTGTTCCTGCGCAACCTGCTGGTGTGGCGCAAGCTGGCGGTACCCAGCCTGCTGGGCAACATCGCCGAGCCGCTGATGTGGCTGGTGGCCTTCGGCTACGGCATGGGGGCGCTGGTGGGACAGGTGCAGGTGGGCGGGCAGAACGTGCCCTACATCCTGTTCCTGGCCAGCGGGTCGATCTGCATGAGCGCCATGAATGCGGCCAGCTTCGAAGCGCTGTACTCGGCCTTCTCGCGCATGCATGTGCAAAAGACCTGGGACGGCATCATGAACGCCCCCATCAGTCTGGACAGCGTGCTGCTGGCCGAGATGCTGTGGGCCGCATTCAAGGCGCTGTTCACCACCACCGCCATCCTGGGGGTGATGCTCGCGCTGGGCATCAGCTACAGCCCCAAGCTGATCGTGGCCTGGCCGGTGCTGCTGTGCGTGGGCATCATGTTTTCCAGCATCGCGCTCATCTTCAATGCGCTGGCCAAGGGCTATGACTTCTTCACCTATTACTTCACGCTGGTGCTCACGCCCATGATGTTCCTGTCGGGTGTTTTCTTCCCGCGCGAACAGCTGCCCACGGCCATACGCCTCGCCTCGGACTGGCTGCCGCTCACCAATGCCGTGGAGCTGGTGCGCCCCCTCTTCATGGACCAGTGGCCGCAGCACCCGCTGCGCCACGGCCTGGTGATCGCCGTGACCACCGTGGCCGCGTACTGGGTGGCCCTGGCGCTCACCCGCAAGCGCTTTCGCGCCTGAGCCTTTCACGCATGCCTACGCTTCTGAGCGCCGAATACATCGCCCTGGTGGACCGGGGCGTCTCCACCATCGTGGCCTCGCGCGACGCGCAGTTGCGTCCCAGCGTGACGCGGTAGACGCGCGCATCAGCACCAACGGCCAGCGCATCACGGTCTTCCTGCGGCGAAGCCAGTCACGACAGCTTCTGGCCGACATTGCCACCACCGGCCACATTGCCGTGGTCTTCAGTGCCCCCCTCGCACCGCACGGTGCAGGTCAAGGCCACCGCCGCCGTGCAACGTGCCGTGCTGCCGGCCGACGAGCCCGCGCTGCAAAGCTACCTGTCCGCCATGCAGCATGCCGTGGCCCAGGTGGGCTATGGCCCGCGGTACACCGCGGCCATGCTGAATGCACCACGGGACGATCTGGTGGCGGTGGAGTTTTTGCCCGAAGCCGCGTTCGACCAGACCCCCGGCCCACATGCCGGCGAACCGTTGCGCAAGGAGCGCCAGCCGAGAACGTGCCGCCCACCCTGCGCTCCATCCGCGCCTGCCTGGAGGGCGCGATTCCTGCCATCATGGCCACCTGCGCCCCCGACGGCACGCCCAACGTGGCCTACATCTCACAGGTGGTCTACGTCGATGAGCAGCATGTGGCCCTGTCGTTTCAGTTCTTCAACAAGACGCGCGCCAACATCCTCGCCAACCCCTATGCCAGCGTGCTGGTGCTGGACCCCGTGACAGCACGCTGCTTTCGCCTGCACCTGCGCTTCTTGCGCACGGAGGCGGAAGGCGCACTGTTCGAGCGCATGCGCGCGCAGCTGGCGGGCATCGCCTCGCACAACGGCATGGCGGGCGTCTTCGAACTCAAGGGATCGGATGGCTACGCCGTCGAGCGCATCGAACCCGTGCCCGGAGAAGGACTGGCACCCAGCCCCGCGCAACTGCCACGCGCCGATCTGCTGGGCGCCGTGCGCCTGTGCAGCCAGCGCCTGGCGCGCTGCACCACGCTCGACGAGCTGCTACAGACACTGCTGGCGGGCCTACACGAGCATCTGCACGTGCAGCATGCGATGGTGCTCATGCTGGATGCGCAAGCGGGCCACCTGTACACCGTGGCAAGCCATGGCTACACACATTCGGGCGTGGGCTCGGAGATCAAGCTGGGCCAGGGCGTGATAGGCGTGGCCGCGCGCGAAGCCACGCCGGTACGCATCAGCCACATGACCCATGCCGCGCTGTACAGCCATGCCATGCGCAGCAGCCTGGGACAGAGCGCGCCCGCGCACGAGATTCCCTACCCGGGCCTGCCCGCACCGCACAGCCAGCTGGCCGTGCCCCTGTTGAGCTGCGGCCGCACGCTGGGTGTGCTGTTCGCGGAAAGCCCGCTGGACTTGCAGTTCCGCTACCCTGAGGAAGACGCGCTGGTGGCGCTGGCAGGACAGCTGGCCGCCGCGATCGACCTGCTGCAATCGGCCGACGAAGCCACGGAGGCATCGCAAGAATCCGCGCCCGCGCCGGCACCGCGGGGGGCGCCCGTGCGGGTGCGGCATTTCGCGGTGAACGACAGCGTGTTCGTCAATGACACCTACCTTATCAAGGGCGTGGCGGGCGCGATCCTGTGGAAGCTGCTGCGCGACCATGAGCGCACCGGACGGCAGGACTTCAGCAACCGCGAACTGCGCCTGGACCCCAGCCTGCGCCTGCCAGGCGTGGCCGACAACCTGGAGGCGCGCCTGCTGTTGCTGCAGCGCCGACTGCAGGAAAGCGACACCGGCATCCATATCGACAAGACCGGCCGTGGGCGACTGCGGCTGCGGCTGGACGCACCTGTGCAGTTGGAAGACATGGCCGGCGGTTGAAGGTCGCGCCGCCGCGGCGCTCACTTGATTGGGCGCCGGCGCAGCAACTCGATGTTGGCGCGCTGCTCTGGGGTGAAGGATGCCAGCGCGCTGGTGCGCGAAGCCTTGTCAGCCAGCGATTCCATGGCGAGGAACATGCCCGCGTGCAGTGCGGCATACACCGCCGTGGCGTACTCGATACTGCTGACCCGGTGGCGGGCCAGCAAGGCACGGATGCGCGGATCCGCATCCAGCTGACGCGCCAGCTCCTGAACGGACTGTGCGTCCGGCTCGTCGTCGTCGCCGGGACATGCGGCTTCTGGCGACGCAGCCTGCAGTGCCTCCATGCGCTCCAGCAACTGGGGCGTGAGCCGAAAGCGTTCGGGGGGCGGGGGGCCCGCAGCCAGGGCACTCGCGCTGGCCATGCAAAGCCAGAATGCAGCCAGGGTATGGCGCAGCAACCCATGGCTCATCGCGCAAGCTCCAAAGCACGTGCCAGCTTGCCCCACTCGCCATTCGACAGGTGCGGACGCATGACACTCAATTCCGTGTCAAAGATGCCGGGAGGCGCATTGCGCCGCATGTCACCGAGCACCATGGCCCGCTCGCTCGGGGTCATGCTGGGCAGCATCCAGCGCAGCGTGACGAGCATCTCGTCCGGCGGTATCGACGCGACCAGCGCACCCTCGATGACAGCCAGTTCCGCGTCGCTGGCGTGCTGCTAAAAAACGCTTATGCGAACCCTCAAAATTTCTTAAGCGCGCACTGCCGAACCGGAGCGCGTCATGCAGCCTGGCGCAGCAAGTCCACAGCGCGCTCGGCAATCATCACCGTGGGTGCATTCGTGTTGCCGCTCACAATGCGCGGCATGATGGATGCGTCCACCACACGCAGAGCCTGCAGGCCATGCACACGCAGTTGGGCATCCACCACGTCCAGCGGACCGCAGCCCATGCGGCACGTGCCCACGGGGTGGTAGATGGTGTCGGCCCAGTCGCGGATGAACTGCTCGATCTGTGCATCGCTTTGCGCACGGGACGAATGGGGCAGTTCACGCGCGCCCAGGCTGGCCAGGGCGGGCTGCGCCAAGATCTCGCGCATGCGCCGCACGCCGCGCACCATGCGCTGCATGTCGTCGGGATCACTGAAGAATGCCGGGTCCACCCGCGGAGCGGCCGCCGGGTCGGCGCTGGCCAGCGTCACCCGGCCGCGGCTTCGGGGCTGCAGCAGGCATACATGGCAGGAATAGCCATGGCCCCATGTGACCCGCCGGCCGTGGTCCAGCAGCTTGCCGACCACGAAGTGCAGCTGCAGGTCGGGCAATGGCTCCTCGGGGCGACTCTTGATGAAGCCGCCAGCCTCGGCGAAGTTGGTGGTCAGCATGCCGCCGCGGTGCGCACGCCACTCCCGCACGCCGCGCAGCACGTTCAGCGCCCCGGGCAGCGACAGGCCGAAAAGGTCCGTCAACCGCGGTGCGTCCATCACCTGCACCACGTCGGGATGGTCGTGCAGATGCGCGCCCACGCCCGGCAGATCGTGCACCACGCCAATGCCGTGGCTCTGCAACTGCGCGCCCGGCCCCACACCCGAGAGCATGAGCAATTGCGGCGACAGCAGCGCCCCCGCCGACAGCAGCACTTCACGCGTGGCGCGCACCTGCTGCGTCTGGCCGCCCCGGCGGTATTCCACGCCCGTGGCGCGCCGGCCCTCAAACAGGATGCGCGTGGCCTGCGCGCCGGTCACCACCTGCAGATTGGTCCGGCCCAGGTGGGGCGTGAGGTAGGCCTTGGCCACGCTGAAGCGTTCGCCCGCCCGGTGCGTGACCTGGTAGAGACCCACGCCCTCCAGTTGCGCGCCGTTGAAGTCGTCATTGCGTGGATGGCCAGCCTGCACGCCGGCTTCGACGAAGGCGCGGCTGGCACGCTGCGGCGACTGCAGGTCCGTCACATTCAGCGGCCCGTCCGTGCCGTGCCAGGCGCTTGCACCGCGCTCGTTGCGCTCGGCCCGAAGGAAGTACGGCAGCACGTCGTTCCAGCCCCAGCCTGCATTGCCGGCCGCAGCCCAGTGGTCGTAGTCGCTGGCGTGGCCGCGCGCGTAGATCATGGCGTTGACCGAGCTGGAACCACCCAGCACCTTGCCGCGCGGCTGGTAGCCCCGACGCCCGCCCAGGCCCGCCTGCGGCGTGGTGTGCAGCCCCCAGTTGAAGGCGCCGCTGCGCGCCATGGCGGCCAGCCCCGCCGGGCAATGGATGAGCACACTGGCATCGCTGCCGCCCGCCTCCAGCAGGCACACGCGCACCGTGGGGTCCTCGCTCAGCCGCCCCGCCAGCACGCAGCCCGCCGAGCCGCCCCCGATCACGACATAGTCGAACTCACGCATGCAGTGTCCCCTCGTTGTATGGCGATGCTGCAACGCAGCAGCAGACGCGCGATTGCCGATACCATCACGGCATCGTTTTTTTCTCACTACTACACTTTCAAGGGACATTTATCAGGCCGTTGAAAAAGTGCTTTTCGAACGCATCAGGGACGCT
>NZ_JSYI01000028.1:0-1373 GCF_001023515.1 Diaphorobacter sp. J5-51
TTTTGAACTCAGTGCATTACGCAGCTGAACAACAAACCTGTTTTCCGAGCCGCTCTACATTCCAAACGGCTTGGAAAACCCCCTGCCGAAGCAGGAGGGATTTCTTTCTTGGATCAGAACAACGTACCGTTGTCCAGACGTTCCTTGACCAGGTTGTACTCGCGATCGATTACTTCGCGGTCAGCCCCTTGTAGCCCAGCTTCTGCACGGATATAGACCTCGTTGAGATCATCTTCCGATTTGACGCTGCGCATCTGGTTAACCCACTTGTCCAGAATCGTCTCCGAACCTTCCTGGGATGCTTTGGGCGCCACATCCTCAACAGGAGCGGATGCAGCCCTCGGACTCTGTGCGCGTTGCTGATTGCTATGCGTGCCCTGTGTCGCTGCGGCAGGTCGTGCCGCTGTACGCACTGGCTCTGCATCCGTATGCACATCAGGGGTTACTCGCTGGGCGGTTGCCTGTTGAGCGGGCTGATGTTGCGTTTGCTGCGCATGCTCGAAGATTTCCCCCGAATCGGGATCCGTCATCTGAGGTTCGTAGGTGCCATCAGCGGCTTGGTGGAGGTCAATGTTTTGGCTGAGGCCAGCATCAGCGGCGCTATCCATGGCCAGGGCCGCAGATAGTTCCGGCGACTTCGGCATCACCTTGGCGAGTGCACGAATCGCTGTTTTTTTGCCCATCTCCGGGAAGTCGGTATCCCAGGGGGAGTCCTTCTTCCAGAGTTTTGCCGCCTTGTAGCCGTTGCTGCGATCGCGGATGCGGCAGACATCTTCGAGCGAAAGTGCTACGAAGGTGTTAGTGCCGTCCTTGAAGGAACAGACCGCATAAAAGCCCGTGATGTCGCCGCGTGCTTCAGCAGTCGCCGGAAAGCCCCCCTTGCCAGCAAGTGGCTCATGAACAAGTTCACGAGACATGCCCAGCCGGAGATGGAAGACATCATTCTCACGAACCTCGTGAGCGTAGATGTCAGCTACCTGGCCTGACTGGCGGGCCAGCTTCATCAACCCTGCATACCCAGGGATGAGCTGGCACTCCTTCTTGAATGGGACAAGATAGGCTTCACCCATCATCCCGATCTCCAGACCCATCTGACTGGCCTGAACCACGGCTGCCAAGACGCTCATGGGGTCGCATTCCCCCAATTTTGCGTTGGATCTGAATGCAGTGAGCGCAATTCGCGCCATCCGGTCAGGGTTCAGATGCCGAGGTAGCGCCTTTGCAATCTCGGCTTTGCTCCTCTCCAAGAGAGCGGGAAAGGTATTTTCCCGCTTCGGCGCTGGGGCCTGTTGGCGACGGATAGCTTGAAAAGTCTGATTCATGGTGGAACTCCAAAAAAAATGGAGTCACCAATCCCCTTGGGGACTGGCGAC
>NZ_JSYI01000029.1:0-80076 GCF_001023515.1 Diaphorobacter sp. J5-51
CCACGAATCGCAGATTTGAAAGTGAACAGGAAAGTCAATGAAATCAGGGGTCAACCACCCCTCCCTCAAGCCCCTTCCTTTAGGGAGGGGTGGTTGACGTTCCTTTCAACCTGAACAACCGCGAAAGTTCGCCCGCCCCGCTGGTCGGTTCTAAATACAAGGCGTAAACAAAGGAAAGAGCGCCGTCAACCCACCACAATCTGCCGGTACTTGGCGAACACCCGCTTGATGGGATTCAGCAGACCTGCCGTGCTCGGCTGATGGATCTTCGCGTCCAACCAATGGATGCGCCGGTTGGCCGGGGTGTCGGGGCTGCGCACTAGCCGCCCGATACCCTGGCGCACCAGCACGGTCACCTGGGCCACCAGCTCACTGAAACCATGCTTCTGGCGCAGCCGCGCCTCCCGCGCCAGCGTGCGCGAAGTGGCGCCAAACGGTGCATTGGCGATCACCAGGTCGGTGCATGCATTGGGCTCCCGCTCCGAATGCAGGTCGAAGCCAGTCCATGCCCCGCCAGCCGCCAGCAAGATAGGTCGGAGACCGTTCTCGGCCAGCTCCAGGAACTGTTCACGCAAAAAGGCCAGCGGAAGCCCTGAGCGGTGCTCCAGGATGGGCGCCAGATCCATCGGACGCAGTAGCTCGGCGAGCGCATGGAGGTCTCTGAACGCCGTGCCAAGCACCAGCATCCCCCCAGCACCATCACGATGCGCCTGCTGGATGTAGCCTGCCACGTCCTGCGCCCAGTCGGCATGCGAGTTCGCCGCTGAGGCAGACAACTCGGTGGACTCACCCTCGGCCTTGGGGCGCACATAGCGAGGTCGCCCGCCAGCCGTGGAAACCGTCCCGATCATGCAGACAGTGACAGGTGTGTACTGCCACTGCGCATGCACAGGATCCATGGTGAGCGCGTTGTCGAACGGCACATTGAGGGCGCGGCGTGCGGCCTCGCAGCTGAGCTGCGGCAGCTCTTCATACAACGTCCCGGAGACCAGACAGGAGCGCCCCGCAATCGCAGTCCACAGGTAGTGCATTTCGCGCGCATAGCTGAGCCTGCCCACCGTCAGCTGAGGCCACATGCGATCAGGGCTCCAGCGCACCATCACTTCCACGAGGCGGTCGGTAGCTGCCTTCGCCTGGATCGCCACTCGCAGGGCATTGGAGATCGCGGCGATGCGGCGCCATTTGACGGGCTCCACGTCACGAGGACGCTTGCGGTCGCACATGTCCCCCAGCACCGCCGACAGCGCCCCAACCACGTCGGCCAGATCATCGCCCACCATCGCCTTGTCCTCGTCGCCGAAAGCACGCAGGCGCTTCCACACAGTTTCCAGCGCATCCAAGTCACTGCGCTTGACGATGCGTGGCTGGGCGACGTGAAGGGCCTGCACGTCGCGGCGCAAAGCCCACACCGACACCGTGCGCGAGAGCACCAGCGCGAAGGCGTCATCAAGCTGATGGGCTTCGTCCACAACCAGCAGATCCAGATCCGGTATCAGGTGTTGACCCGCCGTATCGTCCGTGGAGGCGTAGATCGCATTGAGCACCTCGTAGAGGCGTGATTCCCGCTGCTCACGCGGCACCGCAGACCACGCTGCGATGGCCTCGCGGATCTCCTGGGAGCCGTTGAGCGCCCTGCTCTGCGCCATCAAGCGCCGCCAGGTCAAGCTGGCCAGCATGGCATGCGTCATGAAGAGCACGCTGCACTGGGGCACGTTGTCCCACTGTCCCCTGTAGGAGAGGAAACCTGGATCGTCATCGTTCTCGCGGTTGTCCAGCGTCACGCTGCGCAATAGCTGGAAGGTCGGTGCCGCGTGGCGCAAGCCTGCGGCAGTCCAGCGGTGCTGGATCAGCCAACCCTCTGGCGCACGACCGCCCCCGGCGATCCATTCGCTGACGCAAGCACGCTGCTCAATGTCTTCGACCTCGGACAAGATCTCCTGCAAGGCCGTCACGGACACGAACTCGCCCTGGCCGAGCAAGGCATTGGTGCTGCCGATGGGCACCTTGAGGGAGTCGGCCAACCGCCCCCAATCCTGCAGCACTTTGTCCATCAAGGCATGCGAGGGCACGGCGATCCCGATCTGCGCACCACGCTCGATGCAGGCAAAACGATGCGCGGCCACGAGATAGGCCAGAGTCTTGCCCGTCCCCGTCCCCGCTTCCGCAAACAGCACCTTGTGCTGGGCCGGAGTTTCCGGGGCACATGCCTGGCTGATCTTGCGGTAGAACCGGGACTGCTCTTGCCGCTCGGCAAGTCCCAGAGCATCAAGCGCCGCGCGCAACTCATCGGGGCACGCGGGCCAAGCCTCCTGATGAGCGCTCTTTTGGGTCGCCATCTGGCTGGCATCCTGCACCAGCAAAGCAGTGATGACTTCGCCAACGGACAGTTCTTGCTCCCGGCCCATCTCGGCCAGGCGCTCAGCATCGGCCGCGTTGAGCCAGAAGTTGGCATGCACCGACACCTCACGCAATGGCGCAGGCCCCAGCGCAAGATCCGTGCGTGTCAGGATGGCCATGAGCCTGGCCTTGGCGTGTGTGTTGAGGGGATCGCCGAGATAACCGCTCACCCGTAGGGCATCAGGAATTCGAACTGTGACGCTGGGCATGGTCTTACTTGATGGATTTCTCAGTTATCGGGATCGCTCTTTTCGTGTTCCACAAGCCCCCCAAGGGACGTTTCCAGCGTTTCGGCCGCATCGGCGTGCAGTTCGGCTACTGCCTGATCTACCGCGACCCCCGAGGGCATCTTTCGCGATTCGGCCACGTCGCGCAGGACATTGATGGCCAAGCGCAACGCATCGGAAAGCAGAATATCGGCCACGTTGTTCTCCTATGCGGGCAGCAGCTTGACCGGAAGCGGCCAGGATGCGGGGCTGTCCAAGTCCACCTTGTTGATGGCGCACATCGCCCACCATTCCCCAACGCGCAGGGATCGAAGGGTTTCGATGTCGCGAGCCCCGGCTTCGCTGTCGCCAGAAATCCGCTCGGCCACGTCATCGCGAATCGAACCCGTGGCGCGCGAAGACAGCGTGCGTTCCGGGTAGGCGGGCAGGCCCTTGAAACCGAGTTCCTTCATGCGCGCCAGCGTGCGCTGCCAGGCGCTGACAGCGCGAAGCACCTTGTCGCGGTCGATGTGCAGGATCTCGTCATCGAGACGCACGATCAGCACCTCATTGGACAAGCACAGCGGCGTGCGCCAGATCATGTGCTGCTGCTGGCGCGTGTTGTAGACGGCCACGAAAGGCGGGCGGGGCGGCGTCAGGATGAAGGCCTGGATGTCCTCATTGGAGGCCAGCTTGAACACGCCGGATGGGGTCGCGTATGTCTTGCTGTACTTCATGAGGAAGTCACGCTGCCAGAGGGCCGCACAGTCGCCGCAGAGCACGTCCCCGGCTTCGTGGATGTCGAGTTTGTTGTTGAAGGACTCCCCGAATGTGTCCTTGCCGATGGCGTTCACCGGATCGCCCGCCTTGAGCTGGGCGGCGCACATCGCGCATTTGCAATCCCTGGGCGCGGGCGAGCCCTGCGGATCAATGCCCGCCGCACGGCGGAACAGTTGGGAGGAAGTCGGCAAGGGGGTGGAGAAATCGATTTGCATTGGGCGTCCTTAGTTCTGTTCTTGATAGCCATCGCGGTAGATGCGGCCATGGCCCGTGGCCTGCAGCAGGCCTGCCCAAAACGCGCCCTCGATCCGCGCCATGCTGGAAAACACCACGCCCTTGCGGCCCATGGCCGATGTGGGCTTGGTGCCATGGGCGACCGCGCCTTTCAGCACCATCGGAACCCCAGGGCTTACCAATTCGATATCCAGATCCGGCACCGACAAACCCCAGGCAGCGAGCTGCTTGCCCAGATCTACAGCGATGCGCCCGCGCAGCTTGTCCGAGAACTCGCGCGGCAACTGCGCCTGTTGCCATGGCCCCCATTCATCACCAGAGCGGGCGACCGCGATGCAGGGGATCTGGTACGTCCAGCGGTAGCCCGTAACGGCCACATTGGGCGTGAATTCGGGCATCTCCACCGAGAGAGCGCGGCCCGCCAGCGTCGATACCGCGCGCATCAGCGGCAGTGCCCCTTCGCGCATGCGCTCGCTGCCCTCGGGCGTCCTGGCCGTGAAACTCAGTGCCGTGGAGGATTGAAACACGGCCACATCCTCCAGCAACGCTGCATGCGCTGACAACAATCCCTGGCGCCACTGCGAGGACGAACGAGCGCCGCATGGGTGCTCGAAGCGGATACAGGTCTGTTTCTGGGTCATCACAAATATTCCTATGTTGACTGTTTCTTATGATGATCATAAGATAGAGCATCTCAACGGTCAACCACAGCGGGGTTTCATGTCGAAAAAGCAAGCATCCATCTCCATTCGCGGCGTCATCACGCTCACGGCCCATGCGCATCAAACCTCACCGGATGGCGGCAGCGAAGGGGTAACTCCTCAAATGAAGACCACCGTCTTCTTCGAGGGCAAGAAGCAGGACGTGCCCTACATCACCGCCAACAGTGTGCGCGGTCTGATCCGTCGCGCTGCGGGCCAGGTGTTGACCGAGCAACTACAGGCCAAGCACGAGCAGATCTCGCGCAACGTGTACTTGTCCATTTATCGCGGCTCCTACGCCCGCACCGGCCTGGATGCGGGCGGCGCCACTTACATGCAGATGATCGCGGCCGACAAGCACCCGTTCGTGGGCCTGTTCGGCGGGGGCGCTCACATGTACCGCTCCAAGGTGCGCATGGAAGGTGACTTGCTCCCGATGATCACCGCCACGGCGCCGCTGCTGCCCACGCGCTACCAGGCGGAATGCATCGATGCCCAGCCTTGGCAGCTGCTCAACAAGACGCTGATCGCCAGCCGCGATGATTTCGAGCGCCTACCCGAGGGGGACTTCATCGAGAACGTCGAGGACGCCTACATGGAACACATGGCGGCGAAGTTCGGCCAGAACGCGGCCAAGAAGGCGCAAAAGGCCGATGCCAAGGCCGAAGGCCAGGCCGTGGCCAAGTCGGAAAAGCTCAAGACGGATGACCTCAACACCTTCACGCAGGTCGAGTGCATCATCCCCGGCACGCCGCTGTACTTCGGCATGACGGTGAGCGCGCCCACGGACGCCCAAACCGGCCTGCTGCTCACGGCCCTCCAGTCCTGGGCCAACAAGAACGCGTTGGGGGGTGGTTCATGCCGTGGTCGTGGCAGCTTCAAGGCCGCACTGCAGGTCTACCAAGGATCCGAGCTGCTGATCGACAACCTGTTCATCGGTGATGCCGGTGCCTATGCCCTGAGCGACAAGGCCCTGCCCTACCTTCAGGCCTTGGACAAGGAACTCGCGGAGGGCGTGGCCAGCGCGGCAACGCTGTCGGCCCTGTACCCCACGGCGGTCAAGCGCGATGACGAAGAGCCCAAGGGCAAGAAGGCCAAGGCCGAAGCTCAGGCTTGATCGGGGGCGAGGATGGAACCTCTACGCATTGAGTTTCAGCTGTCGGGGCCGTGGTGCCCCCCGCACGGTGGCGTGCACCTGGACGGCCTGATCGCCTGGGCCGTCAAGGAAGAAGCGCTGCGCAACGCCAGCGGCAGCACAGCCACGGGCGCGGAGCCCGACTATGCGGCCTTCATCTCGGATCTACCCCTAGAAAAGCACGAGTCCCCCCATGGCTGGTGCTGGCAGGCCAGCAAGCTGGAGGTGGTCGGCTACCGTGGCCAGGAGCGGCGTTACCTCACCGCGAAAACTCCCGTCCTTGACATGGCCCTGGCCATCGGCAACCGGGTCGTGGAAGAAAAGGGCGGATCCACCATAGACACGGTGCGCGGCCTGGGCAAGAACGCTGCGATGTACTACACCCTGGAGCATGCCCAGGGCTTCGAGGCGTACTGCGTGGGCGACTACGACGCGCTTTCGGAACTGCTGCAGGAGATCCAGGCGATCGGTGCCAAAACACGCCTGGGCCACGGCAGCCTGCGGCCCTACGACGATGGCAATCTCTTCCGGATCACACACGATCCCACTGCCCACGAAAAGTGGAAGCGCCGCAATGCGCCCGAACGGCTGCTCGAAGACATGATCCCTGCAGTGGCCAGCTTCCAGCCGCCGTACTGGAAGGGCAAGGACTACTGCTGGGTGCCAGCGCCATGACAGCAGTCCTTCAGCCCATGCGCGAGATCCTGATCGCGATTCCCGGCCTGCCCACGGATCTTTACCACATGCACCAATGCGTGTGGGAGCACGCCGCACGCGCGGCCAGGCCTGGGGTAAGGCCGGTGTTTCTGTACCGGGTCGAGGACGGCATGGTGCGCGTGCGCAGCCGTGATTTCTTGCGTGGTACTGCGCGAGAGTTTCGCGGGGGAGCATGCGGCCTGGACATCGCTGCGGTGATCCAGTCGGTGGATGGGAGCGAGCACACCGTGCCGCCATCCGACCTTGTGTCGTGGGCCTCGGGCAAGCTGGCGCAGGCTGGCTTTGTGGCCCGCAAACTGGATGTACTGAGCTATGAGCTTCAGCAGGGGTTCAAGCGTGACAAGGCCAGCGGCCGGGGCATGAGGATTCGGTTGCCCGTGGCGCGTCTGCGGCTAGATCTCGAAGTGCAGGATGATGTACATGCGCGCGCTGCATGGTGTGATGGCATCGGGCGCGGGAGGCGTTTCGGGCTGGGTATGCTCTGTCACTGAAAACAAAAAGACCCCTTCCATGATCGGATGGAGCGGGGTAGGTTGCTCCTTCAAAATCGAGTTTACGTTTAGGCTTATGACAAGCCATTTTGAGATCCTCCCGGCCCTGAAGGGCCGGGATTCCTACGGTGCCGCGCATGAGTTGCCTCCTGTACGGTCACTTCGGTGGGTTCCTGCTTCGCTGGGGCGACGCGCTTTGCTTTTTCGGCTTGGCGCGGCTTGATACCCCTCCACCGACGGCCGCGCGATCGAGGCCCGCCCTGCGCGAGCAGGGGTCGAAGGATAGCGGCGTATCCGACTCCGCGGCACTTTTCGCCCGCCCTGCGCGAGCAGGGGTCGAAGTGTAGATATCGTCCACGAGTCGCTGGCGGGTGCGCCCGCCCTGCGCGAGCAGGGGTCGAAGGATTCTTGCTGAGGTTGTGAAGTATCCTGGGTTGCCCGCCCTGCGCGAGCAGGGGTCGAAGTAAACACACAGGAAAGATTCAAGATGAAAGATAGCCCGCCCTGCGCGAGCAGGGGTCGAAGGTAAATGGCACCCAGGACCTGCTGAGAAGAACTGCCCGCCCTGCGCGAGCAGGGGTCGAAGGTATCTGGCCATCAATCCACCCTCTTTGGCGAGACCCGCCCTGCGCGAGCAGGGGTCGAAGGTTGCATCCTGCAAAGGTCACGCAGCGCATCTAGCCCGCCCTGCGCGAGCAGGGGTCGAAGGATTTAACGAATAATCAGAAGGCCATTATCAATGCCCGCCCTGCGCGAGCAGGGATGCTTATCGCCAGAGAACCAACAGTGCACCGACAGTGACACAAGGCAAAATATCAGCGCTGGCTGCCCATCATCAATCGCGTCTGTATCCCGCCAGTACACCTGTAGTATCGCATTGACTGCAAAATGCAAAGAGCCCGCTTTCGAGCGGGCTCTTTTTTTGAGCAAATACGCCGCGCATCCCCCGACTACAGCGGGCTCGCCGCAAAGCGGCGTAGAGGCAGAGCCACCCCGTTTAGTCGCGGGTCAAGCGGCGCCCGGGTGATTGGCATCATTTCGGTGGCGCCTCCTGATCCCGGATGTATTCCAGCAACTGCTCGATGCTCGCGTGCCCGCCAACGCTGACCACGGCGTAGGCGCTATTCCAGAACCTGGCCTTCCAAAAGAATTTGCTCAAATGCCCTGCGTATTCCTTGCGGATGTAGCGCGAACTCACCGTCTTCAGGTTGCCCACAAAGCGCGCCAGATCCATCGAGGGCTGGCCCTCGATCAGCAGATGCACATGATCGGCCTCGCCGCCAAACTCCACAAGCGTGCAGCGCCACGCAAGCGCCACGGCCGTGAAGATCTCCTGCAGCCGTGCAAGCATCGGCGCGTTGATCGCCTTGTGCCGGTATTTAACCGTCAGGATGATGTGATAGTGCAGGCTGA
Source organism: Diaphorobacter sp. J5-51 (assembly GCF_001023515.1). Classification (NCBI taxonomy): domain Bacteria; kingdom Pseudomonadati; phylum Pseudomonadota; class Betaproteobacteria; order Burkholderiales; family Comamonadaceae; genus Diaphorobacter; species Diaphorobacter sp. J5-51. Next base: position 8,075 of record NZ_JSYI01000029.1, read on the forward strand.
AAGCCGCATGGTTGCTGGTTCTGAAGGCTTCGGCCATAGGATGGTTGGTTTGTGATTTAAATTGTAGGGAATATACTTTTGCCCATGACGACGATCCAATCCGGCGTGCGATTCGTGGCTCATCCCGAGCCCTGGCAGGCAGCCATGCTGACGCATTGGATCGGCTGCCAGCGCCACATCTACAACCAGAAGGTGGAGGAAGACCGCCTCTTCGCCTCCCAGCGGCGGCTGGCCTTGCGCCACGATCCCCAGGCACAGATAAACACGCCCATCGACCGCCTGTATGCACAGTTCAAGGATGGTGTACTGACCCCCTGGCTGAGCGAGGTGCCCAGCCAGGTGCTGCGCGAGGGCACCTACCGCTGGCATACGGCCAAGCAGCGCCAGCTCAAAGGCCTGGCGCGCATGCCGCGAAGGCGCCATCGGCGCAACTTCAACTCGGTGCTCCTGACCAGCGACCTGTTCGAGTTCACGGCGGATGGCCGCCTGTGCATTGGCGCTGGCAAGTTCTTTGTCGGCGAGCTGAAGTTCAAGGCGCACCGGGAGTTCGTGCATCCGAAGATGCTCTCCATCAGCTCCACGGGTGGACGCTGGTATGTGAGCTTCAGCTTCGAGCATGAAGTCAAGGACATTCTGCGCGCACCGCACGAGCTGGCCTATGAGCTGCAAGGCCTGTCGGACGAAGACCTTCAAGGCAAGACCATTGGCGTGGATCGCAACGTCAAGGACAACTGCCTGGCCACCAGCTGCGGCACCTTTCACGCGCTGGAGCGGGTGAATCTGGAGCGCATCCAGCGCAAGGAACTTGGCGCCAAGCGCCATCAGCGGCGCCTGGCCCGCGCCCGCAAGGGCTCAGCCAACCGGCGCAAGCTCATCCAGAAGCTCGCCCGCAAGAAGGCCTACAAGGCGCAGGTGCTGCAGGACTTCGCGCACAAGACCAGCCACGTCCTGGCCGAGTCGGGCGCCAGGCTCATCACGTTCGAGGATCTGAAGATCCAGAACATGGTGCGACGGCCCAGGGCCAGGCAGGACGCAAAGGGCCTCTGGCTCAAGAACGGCGCCGCTGCCAAGGCGGGCCTGAACAAGGCCATTCTGTCCTCGGCCTGGGGACGCGTTGCCAGTTTCACCGAATACAAGGCGGCACGGCGCAACGTGATCGTTGCCTACGTGCCGCCCCACCACACCAGTCAGCAGTGTTCCTCCTGTGGGCACACTGCACCAGGGAACAGGCAAGGCGCCCTGTTCCACTGCCAACGCTGCGGCCATACCGAGCATGCCGATTCCAACGCATCGAAGAACATCGATGCTCGCGGGATCGCGCTACTGCGCTCGGGCGTGCTCTCCAGGGAGCCCAAGGCCAGCAGGCGTGTTGCCGTCAAGCGCAGGACGGAGATCAAGTCAGCAGGGTCGGTGCGGCCCGGTGTGTCTGTGGAGCGTCAGCAAGACGCGGCCTCTTGCCCTCGGGCGGGTTCCGCGCATGGCGCCATGAAGCAGAAAGCCCAAGCCGTGAGGCCGGATGCCCCGACTACAGCGCCTAAAGGCGTTTAGTCGTGGGTAAGTTCACACGGCTGGGTTCCGTTTAGGCGCCTAAACGAAAGACTGGCCATCCTTGGCAGAACCACCTGGTTCGTTTTGCTGCTCCATAAATTCGCTCAGCAAAGCCACCATACGTGTGTTGAATTCATCAGTACGCTCCAGTGGGATGGCGACCATCATTTCCACTCGACCATCCGAGCGTTGCTTGTACGCGCCATCAACACCAAATCGTCGTTGAAAACTCACGGCGGGTCTATGCTCACGCGGCTTCTTCTCCACAGACAACTTCGCAACTTCATCCTTCAACCACTTCTGCGGCATGTCGCCTGAGACGAAGCGACTCGTCAACAGCATGGCTTTGCTTTCATCACTCAATTCCACCGCCCTAGCGAGTTGCTGCGCCACCGTGGCAGTAATCTTTTCCGGGAAATTTCGAGCGGTGTTCAGAATTTCGGTTGGAAGCTTTTCATAGGACGCATAGAAAGACAGCAGTGTCTTGGACAAACCGGTACGCCTGGAAATCTCCTCCCATTTCAAACCAGAATGATGCCAACCTTGGAAAAACATCGCTCTGTCGAAGTCGGTATGCTGTGAACGACTCTCATTCTGAGCATAACCAAGCCAAGATGCCTGTTCTTCGGAAAGCCCTGAATGCACGCGCGCCAGAATCTGGCAGTCGTTGATCTCATAGGATCTGATCGCCTGCACACGCGTCCAGCCATCACCAATGATGAAATGCCCAGGCCTGGCTGGATGCTCGATCACATGAATGGGATCACGCTGGCCATCCCTCTTGATAGATTCTGCTATGACCTTGATGGCCTCATCGGTGTAGAGCTGCCTTGGCGGATGTGAATTTTGAATCACATGCCGCGCATCAATCATCTTCAGCTTGGCTTCTGCGCGATCTGGCAAAACCGCGTCGCGGCCGACACCACTCTCCTGCTCATTGGAGAACTCCGGGAGTGGCATCTTCACAGCCAATCGATTTTCTTTGACGATTTTTGATGAAACGGTCGGCGCGTTGACCGGATCTTCCACCGGACGAAAAACTCGTTGTTTCACAAACAATCCTTTCTACAACACCATGCGCAATGGTTTAGGCGCCTAAACCAGCGCAACAAAGGTCTATCTTTTTTAGGCGACTAAACATGAACGACGTGCTGCCGATCGTTTAGGCGCCTAAACCTGGTGATCACGAGCCGCTGCGGCCTCGAAGATCTTCCCGCGCAAAATTTCTGCAAACAACTTGTATTCGCTGGCACCCTTGCTGGTGGGGCGCTGCAAAGTCAACGGGAGATAGTGGTCAAGACTCTTGGGGAAATCTTCGCTCGCAGATATGACCTGTTGAGACAGCATGGAAGCGTACTTACCCAGCTCCGCCTGCATCCGGCTGATGCGCGTGATGTTCGGAGAGTAATGGGTCGGCAAAATCAACAGCTGCGGATTGACCACCGGGTAGGTCTTTTTGAGGCTCTTGATTTCCCCAATCAGCCGCACGAGTCCCTTGCGCGCGAAGGCATCCATCTTCACGGGGGCCACCACAATGTCAGCCGCCGCAATCGCGCAAGTGCTGGTCATGCTCATGTTCGGCGGGCAATCCAGCACAATCACGTCATACGCAGAAAGATCCAACGCAGGATTCTTGCCCCTAGCGGCCTCGGCAAACAGCTCACGAAAAACCAACTCGCGTGCTCCCTTGGAGTTTGCGATCGGCATCTCAATGTCTGACAAGAACGTGTCGGCACAGATCACATGCGGGCCATCTTCACCGAATGGCTTCTTGATGAGGTCAGGAATAGGCTCAATCGGTGCTCTTGAGCTATTCCCGCGATGCGCTGCAGCCACAAAAGGGGTCACAACATCAGCGAAAGTCGCCGTGATCAAGGCGTCATGGTTAATTCCATGATTTTCCGCTTCTTCAGCATCTAAATCGGATTCATAGCCCATGGACTGGGTGAGATTCGATTGCACGTCCAGATCAATGCAGAGTGTGCGAAGGCCCATCAGCTGCAGATGCACAGCCGATTCCACTGCGGTCGTCGTCTTACCGGTGCCCCCTTTGACCACGTTGACGGCAATGACTACCGGCCCCGATGGTGCAGGACTTTTGAGATATCCCTGCGCTCGGCGCCATTGCGCCAGGCTGAAGATCGTGTCTACTTCAAAAACCCTGGTTGGGATGGCCTTCCCATTGAACTCGTTGGCTCGTCTGACGCGAATGCCAGACTGATCCGTGTATCCACGCAACGTCGTGTGCGAAACGCCGAGAAGTGCTTCAGAAGCGCGAAGTCGGTACTTGAGCTCATCCGTGTGAGCGAAAGTTGAACGAAGAGGTGTTGGCGACATGAAAACCTCATGGTTGCAGTGACGCCGCACTCTACCGATTCAGCATGAAAGAGTCAAGACTGGTAGCTTATTTCAGAATATGCGAGAAAAACCTACAAGTTCGGTAGCGGCAGCGACGGCGCCAGGATTCTAGCCGAGGCCACCGCCCTGACAGCCATCGAAACACGCCAAAACATGCTCTGTTTAGGAGGCTTCCCAAAGTCCCTCACCTTTCGCTGTTTCCCGAGGGGCTTTGGCTGTTTTAAGCATGAAAAACAACACAAGCACTCACGCCAGAGGCTCGGGCAACCTGGTCTGATGCTCCCCCTTGTGTTCTTTGAGACAACACTGTTTATAACAACAACTGTTTACCTGCCGGAATTCGTTTTGTAGATCAACAACTTACAGAACGAAAGGTGAGGGACTTTGGGAACGGTGATGACCCAAAGGTGAGGGACTTTGGGAGCGTCAATTGCTAAGGGTGAGGGACTTTGGGAGCCAAAGGTGGTGGAGTTTGGGAAACGGTGAGGGAGTTTGGGAATGAAAGGTGAGGGAGTTTGGTAAAAGGTGAGGGAGTTTGGGAATGAAAGGTGAGGGAGTTTGGGAACCAGAGGTGAGGGAGTTTGGTAAAAGGTGAGGGAGTTTGGGAAACAAGTTAGGTTCGGCCGGGGTGCTGCAGACCAGCGGCTGTGGATAACATGAGCGCCGCCACGATCGTTGACATCCACCCCGGCCTGAACGCCGAGGCTTCCCGCGAATTCGGTGAGACTGTTGCATAGTCGTCGCGCAGCGGTGAACCATGTTTGACAAAGTTTCACCGCAATCGGACACTGAGCCCCTTCCGTGCGAACGATTCGCAGCCATGCCGACGAAAAACCAACCACCCGACATCTACAAGGCGCACCAAGCAGTCGCTATTCTTCCCTCGCCGGGCTCGCGCATCACATTGCTCATGCGGCGGTTCTTCAACGTGTTGCTGCAGCACGCACAACGCGCTGGGCAGACAGAAATTTATCGGGTGGAGTTCAGCAACGTGCTTGGGGACGCTGGGTACTCTGGCAATAACTTTGACGTAGCCAAGGATGTTCTGCGGTCGATGGCCAAGACGACGGTCGAGTGGAACATCGTCAACGACAGGCCCAATGAGAAAGGCGTTGTGAAAGATTGGGGTGTCACAACGCTTTTGTCGCACGCACGGATCTTTCAAAAGAGCAATCGTTTGGTATTGGAGTGGTCATACAGCCCAGTGATGCGCCAGGAAATTCTGGATCCGAAGCGGTATGTCCCTCTGTCACTGCGGATTTATGGCTCCATAAAGACAGGTAGTGCCGCCGCGCTGTATGAGATCTGCATGCGATACCTCACCAACGTCAACGGGCTGACAAACAAGGCTGAGATTGAGTGGTGGCGTCCGCGCATCACAGGTGTTGCAATGAAGGACGAAGCGCCAATGGAGTACAAATACTTCAAGCGTGACGTGCTCATACCTGCTATCAAAGAAATCAACGAAATCTCAGACATTGAAGTAGAGCTGCTGGAGTTCAAAACCGGTCGCAAGGTGAGCCATCTCCAGTTCATCTCCCGCATCAAGAAGCAACAATCGATAGAACTCGTGACGCCAATCGAGCTGGTTGACCAGGAGTTGATGCGGCGCATCTTGGCGCTTGGGGTTTCAGATGATCTTGCCAAAAAGATCTACGTGAGCCACGACGAGGATTCATTGCGGGCCACCCTGAACTATGTGGAACAACGCATAAGCAAGGGAGGTGTAGAGTCTCCCGTCGCTTTGTTCCGCGATGCGTTGAAAAAGGGGTACGGGAAGAGCGAGGGCGAGAAGGTTGCTGCCGTGTCAAAGCACACGGCAGCGCCATCGCGAGCAAAGGAAGAGGACATTGCCAAGGAAGACCCCGTGGCAGCGGCCAAGCGTCAAGCCGCGCAGGAATACCTGGACGGTTTGAACCCAGGCCAGAAGCGAATGCTGCTGGACGAATTCGCTGGCACCATTTCCGGCATTGTGGCGGAACACTACGCCAAAAGCGGGTTGAAAAGCAAGATCGTTCGCGTTGAGCTGATTCGATACGTGCAAAAGTCTATCGAGTCCTGATCGGAAAATCGATGTCGTGATGTTTCGCGGTTTGCTACGGGAGAATTTTTTCTGCAATAATGCGCCATCCAAACTAATACCGAAAGGATTGATTGATGACCGCCTCTTACAAAGAACTCCTGGCACAGCGCGAACAACTGGAAGCCCAAATCAAGCAGGCTCGCGCGGCAGAACTCACCGCAGCCGTCGCCAAGGTGCGCACCATCATTGCAGAATACGAACTGACCCAGAATGATGTATTCCCATCGGGTCGTGGCAGCATTCGTGTAATGTCGGTTTCCAAGGTGGCGCCGAAATACCGTAACCCCGCCACGGGCGCTACCTGGACGGGCCGTGGCAAGCCGCCCGTCTGGATTGCTGGTAAGGATCGCGCCGATTTCGAGATCAAGGAAGCCGTAGCTGCCTGAGCTGCATTGTCTCAATGCCATCCGCCGCAATGGCGGGTGGCGCTTCCAGTCGCTTGGAAGCAAATTCCAGCGTGCCCATCAGTCGGCACGCCCAGCCTGTCGCCCCCCCAAGCAAAGCCTCCCGGTCTGCAAGGACATAGATGCTTTGGGGCCTGGTTGACCAGGCCGTGGCCCTCGCGCAATGCCATAGCGGGCGAAATACAAACAAAGTGAAGATGTTTCGCCCCTGAAAAGTGGCCCCTGGCTCCTATCCTCATGCCGCATGAGTGAGAAGAAGCTGAATTCCTGGATCTACGACGGCACACCGGACAACATCGGGCTCATCGTGCCTGATGCCAACCCTGGTATTGGGGGCTACATCGTCCTGGCGCAGTTGCACAACGGTGAGGTACGGCTGTTTGCGACGCGATACCCGACACGCTGCGTTGTCGGATGGAAATCACAAGTGCGAAAGTTTGGCGGGCAGGATTTCACGCGTGTGATGGTGTCTACGCCGCATATCCGCTACGAGCGAATCAAGCGCATGATCGTGGAGAGTGGCGAGGATGAAGGGTGCAGGAGCATCCAATTCTATCGTGACAAGGTGGTTGAGCTTTTTGAGGTCGCAGCACACTCACACGCAGTTCCTGCGGGGGTGCCTGCATGAGCGGCGAAGTTCTGGACTTTGACAACCCGTGGCGTCCCATTTACGAATGGCGCCAAGCCGTCATGTGGGGAACGGCTTCGGTAGGTTGCGTTGCAGCAGCGGCACTGCTTCCGTTGCCAACGTCGTTCGCCAGTGTGTCTGCCATGGCGTGCGGCTTCGTAGGTCTGTATCGCGCCTACACCGCATGGGGTAGGCAGGAGGCGAAATCCAAGGCCACCAATACGGAAAAGCAGTTCATCACCGTCCAGGAGGTGATTGATCTGGGGAAGAAGGCAGCAAAAACCAACAAGCTGTGGCTTGGCTCCGGATTTCAATGGACAGATATTGAAGCCGTGAAAATGCACGCTTTGATAGGAGGCGGTGTCGCACAGCAATTGGGGCGACAGGCTTCAGAGAAAGATGGAGCATATTGGCTGCACTCCCTGGCCAGGGAAGAAGATAATCTCATCGATATGAGTTTGCTCGATGGGCACACGCTGATCACCGGCACTACGCGCGTGGGCAAGGCACAACCACTGTATTCCAAGGTGCACACGCCTTTTGGATGGGTACGGATGGGCGATGTCAAACCTGGGATGTTGGTAAGTACCCCGGATGGAAAAAATGCAACGGTGCTAGAAATTTTTCCACAAGGGAAAATTCCCATCTACAAACTAACCTTAGAGGATGGCCGGGAGGTTCAGGCTTGCGCAGAGCATCTGTGGGAAGTACACCATAAGCACTGGAACGGTAAGTACAAGCCTGGTAAGTCGCGTGCGGGAGCCGTTAGGCCACGAGTAATGACGACAGCTGAGCTAATATCTCAGATGCAGAGAAATTCCGGGGTGTTTAAACTTGCACTGCCTAAACAAGTAGAAAAGCCACCAAAAGAACTACCAATTGCGCCTTATGTACTAGGTTGCATTCTTGGCGATGGACTCATCGGCAGTGGAGATCGGATGAGTTTTACCAGCGCGGACGATGACATCGTGGAAAACATCCGTAGCAGACTTCCGGATGTAATGGAATTGAAGTTTGTCGGCCCCAAGAATATTGATTATCTTTTTGTGGTTGCGGATCAAGAATTGCTGCGCGCTACGCAGGAACGAACAATTCCTGGTCGTAGAAAAAATCCCTTTCACCTTGCGGCCGAGCAGCTTGGTTTGGCCGGAGCGCGCTCTTGGGAAAAGCACATTCCAGAAATCTACAAGGAGAGTTCTGCCGCAGACCGTTTAGACATGATACGTGGACTGATGGACACCCATGGGACGGTGACGAAAACCGGCGTATTGCAATTTGACACGACAAGTCATCAGTTGGCGAAGGATGTGCAAGAAGTCATTTGGTCACTTGGTGGCTTGGCCAAGATGCGCGTCAGAAAACGGCATTTCACTACCGTTAATGGCGGGCGCAAACAGGCGCGTGATTGTTATCAACTGACAATTCGACATCCAAATCCGAGAGAGCTAATGTTGTGTGCAAGGAAGCGAGAGAGAGCGCCTGCCGAATATCGATACGGCGAAGACAATCTTCGCCTAAAAATAGAAAGTATCGAACCATTTGGATTAGAAGAAGCGCAGTGTATTGCAATTGATCACCCAAAACACTTGTACATCACAGATAACTATGTGGTGACGCACAATACGCGGTGTTTTGACCTGCTTATTACCCAGGCAATAGCACGTGGTGAGCCTGTCATTATTATCGACCCCAAGGGTGACCACGGGCTCGCGGAGAATGCAAAAAAGGCCTGCGAGCTAATGGGACAGTCAGAGCGCTTCGTCTATTTTCATCCGGCACATCCAGACAAATCCGCCAGCATTGACCCTCTGTGCAACTGGAACAGAAAAACAGAGTTGGCCAGCCGGGTTGCGGCTCTGATTCCTTCGGAAACCGGAGCTGACCCATTTACGGCATTCGGTTGGAAAGTTATCAACGATATAGTGAGTGGCCTGCTTGCCACAGGAAAAAAGCCGAATCTTGTCGAGCTGCGCCGTTATATCGAAGGTGGCCCCGAGGATTTGCTTGTCAAGGCGTTGCGCGAGCATTTTCGCAAGTGTGTGACCGACTGGGAGAAGAAAACCTCTGTCTATGTCAAGAAGGCCGACAAGAATCCAAAGGCGACCAACCCGATGCTGGATGGCTATATTGCCTTCTACAAGGAAGTCGTGATCCATGAATTTCCCAACGTGGATCTGGCCGGTCTTATATCCACCCACGAGCACAACCGCGAGCACTTCCAGAAGATGATTGCCTCGCTGATACCGATTTTGTCGATGCTGACATCGGATCCGCTCAAGGATTTGCTCTCGCCCGACTTTGAGGGCGATCACACGCATGTGGTTACCGACATGGCGACCATCATCCGCAGCAACAGCGTTGCCTACCTGGGCCTCGATAGCCTGGCAGACGCCACCGTGGGCAGCGCCATCGGTTCGGTGTTCCTGGCCGACATGACCGCCGTCGCAGGCGATCTTTACAACTACGGCATCAAGGAAAAAAAGGTCGTCAACGTCTTTGTGGATGAGGCAGCGGAAGTGGTGAACAACCCGACCATTCAGCTGCTCAACAAGGCTGGTGGTGCAGGCTTTCGCATGTTTATTGCGACACAGACCTTTGCTGACTTTGCCGCGCGCCTGGGTGATGAAAACAAGGCCCGTCAGGTGCTGGCCAACACCAACAACAAGATCACGCTGCGCGTGCTCGATTCGGAGACACAGAAGTACATCTCGGACGGGATTCCAAAGATCAAGGCCAAGTCCATGTCGGTCAGCTATGGCCACAACGTTGCCAATACCGTCCATGAAGAGTATGTCGCCTCGTACAAGGAACAAGCCACAGAGGCAGAAGCCGACTTGATACCGCCAGGTGTGCTGAGCGAACTGCCGCCGTTGCATTTCTTTGCGCGCCTGTCGGGTGGCAAAACCATCAAGGGCAGGCTGCCCATCATGCAATAGGGGTTCGGGTATGGCTACCGCCCAAAAGGAAAATAAGCACTCGTTTTCTTCCGTTCTGCTGGTCATTGTTCTCTTTGGTTCTTTGGCCGTTCTCGCTTTTGTTCCGGTACAAGTATTCGAGAATGTGCGCAACGCAGAGCAACTCAGTATCCAAAACTGGCTGGGTGAGGAAGTGGATCAGTGGATCATGATGCGCATTTTTGATGTTCTGGCCCTCGCCAATAGTGAGGCAAAGGAATCTTTGGCCTCGGTTGCGGTCAGTGGGAACGCAAAAATTGACGACTGGTTGGTGCAGCGGGTCTATGCGTCTTTGGTGTGGTTGCATGTAGTCCTCTATCGAAGCGGCCTGCTGCTCATGTGGCTTGCCTTCGGCGTCCCTGTGGTATTGGCCACCGTGATTGATGGACACTTTTTGCGTGAAATCAGAAAAACGTCATTCACCTCCCAAAGCCCAGTTCTGCACAAAAGCGGGCTGGATATCTTCAAAGTTGCCGTGACGTTGATGGTCGCCTGGGTATTTATACCCTGGCACATCACGATGCTGGTTGCGCCCATTGGAATTTTGACAACAGGAGTTGCCGCATGGTTATGGATATCCAATGCTCCCAAGCGGATTTGACATCGCCGAGAGCCAAGGTGGAATTTGCAGCGGCAACGATTGCCAAGAAATTCCGAGCGCAACCCATTGTTGACGCAGGCACATTAGAGGTCGTCGGCTTGGAAATGCTTTGCCGCGACCGTTTGAACTTCACGGATAGAAGGAAAATGGTTGACGCGGACATTGAGGCAATCAAGGCCGCATCAATCATGGCTGCTTGCAAGGCATATCAGCATGTACATTGCAATGTGGAAATCCTGTCTGTGATTGACCCGGAGTGGATTGAGGGGATGGCGATTCACATCAAGCCAGGCGTTGTCATTGAGGTGGTGGAGCGCAATGGTTTGATGATGAAATCATTCTTTGCCGACCAGGTGAAGAATGTTGTTGAACTGATCAGGGCATACGGTGGTCTGATCGCCATGGATGATTTTGTGTTTAACGATCACAATATATTCATCATGGAATCAATTCATCCGGACATCATCAAGGTGGAGAAAGCGGAATATATTGGAGAGATTCGTAAATTCACCGATGCTCCAATCGTTGTTGAGCGTATTGAGACAGTACATATGTCGCGTAACGCCAAAAAGGCGGGTGCTGATCGTTTGCAAGGCTATTACTGCGATATTGAAGTTCAAGGCCAGATACCGGAGCGGCTAACGCCACCAGGGGTGATGGCCAGGCGGCAGCAGATGGTTGACGGTTTGTCGCAGCGTCAACCAGAGCGGCTTGTAGCCAGCTTTACCTGATCCATTTCCCCGCCGCGCAAACCCGGTCATTCAGGGCCGGGATAGCGGCGCTATTCGGTTCTCTGGGCTTCAATGTACTGGCGCACGATCTCAATCGGAGCCCTCAGTACCCCCAGCGTCAAGCTGTTCGATGTACTGGTCTCCAAAGACCCGCGCACGGGACGCATGACTGCGCGCCTGGGGACGTAGCAACAGCACGTTTCCCGGCCCAGCATTCGACGCCGAAGCAGGCTGGGCAGTCCAACGAGCTTCTTGGCTCGCGAGATGAACCCAGCCGGAAATACGCTGGTTTTGAATGCTTTTAGAGGCGGTGGCAGACGGGCGACTTCGTAGCATGCCCCATATGAGAAATTGGGTTCTTGCACTGACCGTTGCCCTGCCGATTGCAGCCTCTGCAACGTGCTTTGATGAGGCGGCGAAGCGCTACGGCGTGCCGCCTGCATTGCTGAAGGCGATATCCACCGTGGAGTCGGGCGGCAACCCTAACGCCCGCAACGTCAACAAGAACGGCTCCTACGACATCGGCCACATGCAAATCAACAGCAGTTGGTTGCCGACCCTCGCGAAGTTCAACATTGACGAAAAGGCCTTGGGCGATGCCTGCGTCAATACCAATGTGGGCGCCTGGGTACTGGCCCACAACATTGCACGCTATGGGCTCTCCTGGGAAGCCGTAGGTGCCTACAACGCGGCCTCGCCGAGCAAACGGCTCATCTATGCACAGAAGGTCGCGGATGCGCTGCGCAAACAAGCCAACGCACGTTCGCAAGCAAGAGCACGGCAGGAAGTTCATGCAAGCGCTGCGAGCAATCAGTCCCAGCATTGAAGCAATACCGGTCATCACCCAACGGAGCACGTCTGATGAAAGCAATTCTAAAAACGATTCCAGCAGCCATTCTTGTGACGTTTGGTGCATGGCATATCACCGCCAGCGCTGAACTCATCAGCCAGGTGTGCCAGGTCAACGATGTCAATGCCTGTGAGTCGTCGGGCGCCACCATTGCTCCAGCGAGCATCCTGACCATTCGAGGCTACGCGTTTGACACCGCCACGGGCGATAGGCCGCTGGACGCCAAGGGGGGTTATGTCATCATCCGCAATGAAGATACGCTGGTCGATTACAGGCTGCCTCTGCAGGCACTGGAAGCGCGGCCGGATGTGGTCGCGTCTTCGATTGATGGGGTGCTCAAGCCGGAAAACTATGACGTGGTGAAGGCCGGTTTTGTGGCTCAGGTTTTCATGGCGTCGTTACCTGCGGGCCATTACTCCGTGCAGGAAGTCAACCTCAAAATGAAGTCGTCCAGCCAGGCGAAGCTGAACCTGACGGATGCGAGCCAGCGCGCCACGTTCAACATCAGCGGCGGATCCAGCGCGTTGCGCCTGGTCAAGCAAGACGGCACCAGCATCCCTCTGGCCATGGGGAAGGCGAACTCGAATTCCATACCGGTCACTGGTTATCCGCCCCTGCGCAACGGCAACTTCACCATCGAGGCGGCGCTGCCGACCATTGGTGGGGAAACCAAAAAGAGCGTGGATTTCTTGTACCGGCGCCCCGAGGTAACCGTTCCCGTGTCGCTGCCGCTGGTCGAAGAGTTTCCGGGGATGACATCGCTCTTGTCCCTGTCGAACCCGTTGACGAACCGGCCTCTTGACATGGCGACGCTGCCAGCCGTGGTCGATCAGGTGCAGGGCGACACCCTCTCCGTGGACGGCGCTGCCTTGGCGGCGGACAAGCCGATTGACATCAACCGCATGGGCGGCGCCATTGGCGTGTACCAGATCAACGTCAAGGACACTGAAGAGGCCGAAGGGCAGCAAAGCACCAAGCTTTGGCTGAACCTGCCCGATGCACCGAATGTCAAGATCGTCTCCACCCGTTGGGATCCGGCCAAGAAAGTGGTCATCGACACGCCAGTACAGAAGATTGCGGTGAAGGTCGAAGACATGGATGTCCGGGCATCTCTCACGAATCCATCCACCGATACGTGCCAGATCCTGAGAACCATGAAGACCGATAACATCCTCGGTCAATTCTCAGGTACGGATTGCGCCATCAAGTTCACGGACATTCCGGATGGCATGAAGCACAGTCCGTATTTCGCAAACGCCTTGCGTGGGGCGGTCTCCAATGTCGGCGACAACACCATCAAGTACCGTGTGGGTGTGACCTACACCGATCCCGCGACGAAAAAAACGTCCTTCTACCCATCGAAGACGCCGGAATCGAGCATCAACATCACGGGCCTGGAGCCGACACCGATCCAGCTGAACTTCAGAAATGACAAGCTGATCGATCCGTTCTACGCAGCCAATTCGGCTGACTATCCGGACAAGAACTTTGCCCTGGTGGATCTCGCGCAGGCGCGCTCGCTGGGAACCATGAGCGTCAAGAGCGGCCATCGCGGCGTCAAGACACGTGTGACCTATCCTGGAGACGAAATCAAGGAGGTCTACACCACGGTGCTGGAGTCCGGCGTGCCGATGGCCATGAAGGCGGATACCCCCTGGGACAGCTACAAAGTCACGGTGGAATCCTGGTACGAAAAGGCGCCGGAGTACAAAACCACCAAGGTCATGGACTTCATCGGCATTCCCATCGGGCCGGTGGCTGACCTGGAAAAGGAATTCCTGTCACACGACAAGGCTGACACCATCATTCACGGCAGGCTGGGCATCGCCAAGGGTCAGAACCTGATCTTTGATCCCGCAGCCATGGGCACCTGGCAGGTGACCATCGTCAATGACAAAACCGCTCAGGTGATGTCGCAACCTGTCACGGTGAACAGCGATGGAACATTTGAGATCAACCTCGGCACCCTGAGTGTCGGCGTTCGCTCCATCGTGGCCAAGGCACAGATGGTCAGCACCAGCGGACAAGTCGCAAACAATTCCGCGACATCGAAAATCCGCTCGCTGGTCACCTCTGTGGGCAGCTCCATTGAGGCGAGCCTGGCCGTGAAAAACAGCAGCGGCAAGGCGCCATTCGTGCAAACCATCGTGACCAACTTCAAGGATCCCAAGATGCAGTCGAGCGTCAAGGCCGTGTCCTGGGAAGTCCTCGGTGCGGATGGCACCTGGAAGTCTGTGATGCGCAATGGGCAGGCCGATGTGGAGCACATTGGCATCAACTACATCGCCACCGTGGAGGCGGCTGGTGAGGCACAGTACCGCGCCGTGCTGGTGAACAAGTATTCGGGAGCGACCTTCACGACCGAACCCATCAAGCTGTCGGCGTTTGACGTGCCGTCGTTCAAGGTCAAGGGGCCTGACGTGGTGCAGGCCAAGCGCCCCGTGACGTTTGAAATCGAGACCGAACAAGGTTTCGAGGCCCAGTACACCTGGAAGATCACCACGTCCGGTGGCTACCAGGATGTGGGGCCTACCGATGGAAAGACCTTCACCTTCACCCCCACCGAAGCCAAGAGCTACTCGATCGAAGTGGTCAGCCGCCAAACAGGCGCACCCGCAGACAACGGCCAGGCCTCGGTGAAAAAGACCGCTGGTGTGCGCGCCGTCAACCCCTTGACCGCGCGTGCGGCCATCACCGGCCCGACCCTGCTGGAAGCAGGCAAGCCGTACAACTACAAGGCGACCATCAATGACGTAGTGTCCTCGAACGCCAACAAGGGCTACGTGCTCAAGGGATACTGGGTTCTGCCCGATGGCACGCGGGTCGATGGCGCGGATCTGGTGTTCACGCCGCGTCCAGAGGACAAGTTGCTGAGCTTCTACACTTACGTGGACGGCTTCCCCGATGAAACGTCGGTGGCCACCTTCTCCTTCAGCACCTGGGCCTACAACTGGCCCACGAGCTGGCAGATCAAGCTGCAGCCCTTGGTGCTGGATGTGCCAGCGACCGTGAAATTCACCATCGAGACCCCCGGTTTCCGGATGGGTGATCTCAAGGGCGAGCCGCTGACCTATACCTGGTCGCTGCCCGATGGCATCAAGCAAACCTCGGGCACCGAGGCCGCTGGCACGCTGAGCATCAACAAGCATGGGAATTTCCAGATCGCGGTGCAGGTGAGCGACACACGCGGCAATGCGGTGAACATCACCTCCGATGAGTTCAGCATCTTGCCGCCAGCGACCATCGAGACCGATCTGTCCATCGTCTCCAAGTACGGCGAGAACTTCTTTGCACCAGGAAACTACTACATCGGCGTCAAGACGTTGAAGCTGCCGCGTGGTGACTCATTCCTGCGCCATGAGGCCATGATCAACGGAGCGAAGGTGGGCGAGTTCACGGGCTCGGGCAACTATGTCGCCTTCGCCAACGCGGGTGACTACGACGTGACGGTCAGAACCATCACCAAGTCCGGCGCCTATGGGGAGAAGACTGTCGCGGTGAAGGTGCAGGGAGCGCCCAACCCCAACTGCGAGATCAAACTCTCCAACACCACCAGCGGCATTCTGGTCACCCCCATCTGCACGGTGGATGCTGGCTACATCAAGTCCTACACCTGGACGTACCAGCTCGATGGCCGCGAGCAAAAGAGCACCTCCAAGACGTTCCTGATTTCCAAGCAGTGGTTGACCAACGGCACCATTGGTTCGGTGAGCGTCGAAGTCGAGGGCGACCTCGGGGGCAAGACGGCCCAGGAAGTGATCTACAAATAGGCATTCCAGAGCATTGCCGCCATCGGCAATAGGATCAAAAACAGGCGCTTTTTGCGTCTGTTTTTTTTTGCCCGCCGCATAAAGTTCACCACACATGAAAAAGGCGGGCAATAACAGAATGTCTCAGTTCACGCAAGCGAAGGTCGGCGCCAGGCTACCAATCCTTATTGGGCTATCCATATTCATCACCGGCTGCGCGCCCAAGTTCATTGACATTATTGAACCGGCCAAGAAGCAAGGCTGGGTGGAACGCCAGGCGACGGCGACCAGCGATCAAACCGGCGTCATCCAATCCATGGAGATTGTGCGCGGCGACATGAACGACAACGTGACCGGGCCGGATGACCGCGTGATATGGATTGCCGGTGTGGATCTGCAAAAAAGCAGGCTGCAGCGCTTCCACGAGCGTATCGGCGAAAAGAATTCCGCTTTGCAGCAGCCGGTTGGCCTGAAAGGGGCTCTGGTGCAGTCGTATCAATTCGGGATTTTTGGCGATGGTTTGAGCGCCGAAGGCAAACTGGCCCTGAATAAATTCAAGGGATCGTCCACCGATCGGTATTACGTCGAGTTTCTCAATGAAGGCCCCATGTCCGAAGATGGTGTCAATGCGACCATGGCGGCATGGAAAAAATTGCTACCGGAACTTCAGTCCAAGGGGATTGATAAATCCAAGGTGATATTGGGTGGCGCAAAGTATGACCAGAAGGTCAATTCCATTGTTCTTGTGAAGGTCGGCCAGTGACTGAAAAACCAATACCAAATTATGTCGATGACCAGATGCAAATATTCTTCTGGGAACTCGATGAATTCTTCCCATCGCTGACGATGTTTATCGTCATGTTCATGTGGGATCAACTGCTTGTCGGGATTGTGATGACGGTGGTATTCGTCAAGTTCTTCAGCCGCTTCAAGAATGCCAATATGTCCGGCGTGCTCTTCCACATGGCATGGTGGATCGGCCTCATGGGAATGAACAAGAAATTCGACAGCGGCGCCATGCGGGAGGCGGTCAAGTGAAACTCATATCGGCATTGCGCAACATGAAGCAGTTGCAATCACTGACCATAGCCATGGTGTGTTCCAACATCATTTTGGCGATGGGCGTCAGCTATGCCATGGTTGCGCTCGGCAATAACCATGAGCGCGTGGTACTGGTGCCGCCCAATCTGGACAAGAAAGCGGAAATCGCATGGACATCAGCGAACCGCGAATACATCAAGAGTTTCGGCCTTTACATGGCGACCCTGGTGGGCAACGTTCAGCCGAAGTCGTCCACGGTGGTGCTGGATTCGGTGTCGGCCTTCATGGATCCGGCGATATACACGGATTTTCGCAAGCAGTTGATGACCATCATCGAAGACCCGGTTTTCAAGGCGTCGGGATCGGTGATTTCGTTCCTGCCCAGTTCCATACAGTATGAGGTGGAAACCTCGCGGGTGTTCGTGACCGGGGCGATCATTACAAGCACTGCCGGTTCCACGAAGTATACGAAGAACGTGATTTATGAACTGGGGGTTCGTATTCGTGAGGGCCGTCCCTGGGTGACGCATTTTACGAGCTATGAGGGCACCAACATCCATTCCGTCAACTGGTGGGCGCAAAAGGCAAGCAAGGACGGCACGGTCATACCCAATTATGCATTGCCAGATAAATGGAATGGCAAGGAAATAGAAACGTCGGTGCCGTCTGATTTCTCGGTCATGAAAATGGATGAAGGCGTCAAACCAGGAATCACGGCTGATGAGTCCAAAGAGACTCCGCAAGAGCAAATTGTTGAAAGCGCAAAATAAAATGCAAAAAGCCTTTGGAATCACCTCACTGGCAATCGCCATGCAATTGGCCTGGCCGCTTGCGGCCTTGGCCAACGACGAAAACGAGGCACCGACTTCGCCCGCGAGCACCCTTCAGGCAACGGCGGCAAAGCCCGAGCCCGCCGCTCCCGCCGTAGCCAATGCGCTGGACACAGCTGCCAAACCAGAGCAAAAGGCTGGGAGCCGCTTTGCGACGAAGGTTGGCTCGGGCGGTTCCCAGGTGGTGCAAAAGGCGCCCGAAGTCAAGCTGCCTCCAGGCCCGCTCGGCAAAGCGCCCGAGGACATCAACAAGCTGATAGCCGAGGCGCAAAGGGCGGGGGGCCAGCCGCTGGATCCCATCCAGCGCGAAATCAACATGCCGGGCCTGAAAAAGGACGATCCAGCCCTCAAGCCCTTCGTGCTGCATACACGCAACGGCGTCAATGAGATCGTGAAGATGTCGTCGCACCTGCTGAACCGCATCGCCACGCCGTTCAAAAAGCCGGTGTTGATCGATACCACGGAATCGCCCAGCAAGATCGTTGGCAGTGACATCTACTACACCCCCAAGGGCGACCAGCCTGTGGGTCTGTATATCGCTGACTCTGCCAACACCTCGCAGACCATCAGCCTGACCATCATCCCCGACAGCCAGATTCCCGGCCAGAACCTGATTGTCAAGCTGGAGGACTTGCGCACGGTGCAAAACCTCTCGCTGGCAGCCGCCACGGCCGAGGAAGCCGAGGTGGTGCAACCCAAGGCCAACGATTACACCGGCTTCGTTCGCTCGCTCATGACCCAGGCCGTGCGCGGCAAGATCCCCGGCTTCTCGCCCGTGCCACTCGAAGGTGGCGTGGCGCGCATGGGCACCCTGGATGTGCAGCCAGAGCTGGTGTTGACAGGCTCCGTCGTGGACATCTATCGCTATCGAGTGCGCAACTCCGGTGAGCAGCCCTTGGATCTGCTGGAGACGGCGTTTTTCCGCAAAGGGGTGAAGGCCGTGAGTTTCTTCCCCAGGCTGGCCCTGCAGCCTGGCCAGCAAAGCTACGTGTTTCTGCTGGCGGATAAGCCCAATTCTTCTGGCGAAGGAGAGGGCCAATGAGCGTTGCACAGAAGTTCAACAACCTGACTCCGCCGCAAAAGCGCACCACGATGGCCATCGCTGCCATCACCCTGGTTCTGGGGGTGAGCTGGGCACTGGCATCCGTGTCGGAGAAAAAGGCCAACCGCCATCCACGTGCTGAAAAGCCCGAGGTGACCGTGGTCTCGCCCACGCGCGCCACGGGCGTCGAAGCCTTCACGGCGCAAATGCAGATCCTGCAAAAGCAGCAGGAAGAGGTGAAAGGCAAGTTGGAGCGGCTCATGGCCGAGCGCCAACGAGGCCACTCCAGTGATGACCTTCCCAAAGACAAGGAAAAGCCCGTGGATCTGCATGATCCGATCCCCGAGCTGACGCCACAGACCAGCGTCTTCGATGCCCCGGTGGACAAGGGTGTCGGCCTGCCGCCTCCGCCCAAGGTGGCCGTCAAGCCCGTGGTTGAACCGCCCGCGCAGCCATCCCCGGCCGATCAGGCATCGGCTGTGGATGCTGCTCCCGCAGCGAAGACCATTCGCGTCGTTGCCGAAGACGGGGAGGTCACCAAGGAAGAGAGCGAGGCGAAGCTCAACGCATCCCAGGTGAGCGTGAAGGCACCGCAAAAGCCCGAATCGGCGTTCATTCCCGCTGGCTCCATGTTCACGGGCGTGTTGCTGTCGGGTCTGGATGCACCCACGTCCTCGGTGGCACAGCGGAACCCAACGCCCGTGGTGGTGCGCATCAAGCGCGAGGCCTTGTTGCCGAACTATGCCTCCATTGACATCCGCGAATGCTTTGTCATGGCCGCTGGCTACGGCCAGCTCTCGACCGAGCGCGCCCTGATGCGGGCCGAAGTCCTGACCTGCGTGCGCCACGATGGCCAAGTCATCGAGAACACGCTGGACGCCTACATCGTCGGCACGGATGGCAAGGTGGGCATTCCCGGCCGTCTGGTGTCCAAGCAGGGGCAAATGATCGCGCAGAGCCTGCTGGCGGGCACCCTGGGCGGCATCGGCCAGGCGCTCAATCGCTCCCGCGTGCCTGCGCTGAACCTGAACCCCGCTTCAGGCCACACCCTCTACCAGGACGAATCGATTTCTTCGATCACCCAATCGGGCGTTGCGGGTGGTATCGGCACTGCCACCAACATGATCGCCAAGTTCTACCTGGACATGGCCAAGGAAACCTTCCCCGTGGTGGAGGTGCCCGCTGGCGAGGTGGTGACCGTGATTGTCACGCGAGGTTCCAACCTGCCCCTGAAGGGATCGACCAACCTGCAGCGCGTGTCCGCTCCCCAGGATCCTCAGAACCGGGCGAACCCGCAGCACAAACCGGCCAGCCCATCGCCCCTGGCCTCGTTGCCCGCTGCCACGAGCCCCGCAGTCGCTGCCGCCGAGGCCGCCATCAAGGCCACAGAGCCAGGCGCCCACGGCGGATCGAGGGCAACTTTCCAAAACGGTCTTGGCTGGTAATTCACATGAACCACACCCTTCGCAATCGCATCCTTGTTCCCGCAGCCATGGCAGCGCTGGCGCTGCTGTCCGGTTGCTCCACGCTGAATACCGCCAGTACCTCGGAGTTTTCCTGCCAGGACAAAAACTGCCCGACGCCATTCGAGGTCTACAACGAAACCAACCAGGCGCCCGCCGCGATAAAGAACGGCCGCACGCCCGCGAGCTGGGGCAAGAACGGCAACAAGGCCCAGGAGGAAGTGCGCCTGGATCTGACCCGGCTGCACCCGTCCGCAACCCTGGCCGTTGCCGATGACCCCGGAGCGCAACCGCTGCGCGAGCCCAGCCAGGTCATGCGCATCTGGATCGCTCCCTGGATCGACCAGGGCGACAACCTGAACTGGTCTGGCTACGTCTACACCGAAGTGACCCCCAAGCGCTGGGCTTTCGGCGAACAAGAGATCCGCCATCAAGGCATGGCGCCGCAATTCCTGGCACCGAACTTCCGCCAGAAATAACCGTTTCCCCACCACCAACCTTAGAAAGGTAATTTCATGAAGACTCAAATCAACACGGGCGACAAAGCCGCACGCAACGTGCAACTGGCATGCCTGCTGGCCGTGGCCGCAGTGATTCCGCTGCAAGCCATGGCGGGCTCGGGCGGTGGCGAGTTCACCCAGGTGTATGACCAGCTCACCGGCTGGTCGAACGGCATTCTCGGCAAGGTGCTGGGCGTGGCGGCGCTGCTGGTGGGCCTGGGCGTGGGCGTCATCAAGCAGTCCGTGATTGCGGCCGTGGTCGGCATTGCGATGGCGCTGACGGCGGGTTTTGGCCCCGGCGTGATCGATGGCGTGATCTCCTCGGCCATCTCTGTCGTCACCCCCATCTAAGGCTGCCCTCGCCATGTCTGCACTGCTTCATTCCATCCAGCGCGCCACGCAACGTGTCAGTCCCGACGAATACATCCCAGTCACAGCCTACGATGAGGATACCGGTGTTTTTCTGACGGACGACGGCCACGTAGGCGTTTGCTACTGGGGGGATCCGGTCAACGGTGCGGACGATACGACCACTGAAATGCTCAAGGGGGCGCTGTCCATAGCGCTGCCCGAGGGCAGCTTCGTGCAGCTGTCGATCATCGGCATGCCCGACATCGACATCCAAATCGGACGCTATGAGCAGCGCCGAGAACAAGGTCTGGGCGTCATTGCGGATGAATCCACCCGCATGATGCTCGATGCTTACTACAAGCGCCGCGCAGCCTTTATTTCCAGATCGCGCGAAGAGTCCAATCTGCCGTCGATCGGCAACAAGATTCATGACCGCCGTGTGGTGCTCACGGTGAAGTCACCCTTCAAGGGCGTCACGCCCAGTCCCAACGACATCGACAAGCTGGCCGAATCCGGCGCCAAGCTTGCCGAGTCCATGCAGGTGTGTGGGCTGTTCCTTCGCCGGATGAATGCCAATGAATATCTGGAGCTGGCCTTCCGCCTGACACACCCCTTTGATGATCCCAAGCTCGATAGCTATCGCGACGATCAATCCCTGAAGGAGCAGGTGTTTGTTCCTGGGGAAAGCCTCGAAATCCGCAAGGACGAGATCTCGTTTAACGACGATACGCATGTGCAAATGCTGTCTGTCGGCCGCTGGCCAAAGGAGAATGCGCTGTCGCTGATGGCGTTCATCATTGGCGATCCGCTGGGGGCCAACAACCAGATCAAATTGCCGTACCACATCAACTTGACGATGCACTATCCCAACCAGTACGGGAAGACCAGTGCCATCAAGCAGAAGTCGGCCATGATCAACTACCAGGCTTTCGGCCCCATGCTGCGCTTCGTCCCGAAGCTGGCCTTCAAGAAGCAGGGCATGGATGTGCTCGTGAATGCCGTGGAGCAGGGCGCCACCGTGGTGGAAGCTACGCTCACGGTGAGCGTCTACAGCAAGAGCCGCGAGGAGTGCTCGCGTCAGGTGTCGAGCCTGCGCACCTACATGCAATCGTTCGATTTCGCCATGGGCGAGGAGCGTTTCGTGGTGCTCCCCTCGTTCTGGAACTCCTTTCCCCTGTATCCCAGCGCGGAGAGCATCAAGAACACGTTCCGCTTCAAGACCATGGCCGTCGAGCAGGCCCTGACCTTTGCCCCCATCATGGGGGAGTGGAAGGGTACGTCGGCTTTCGCCAAACCAGGCAAGGGCTACGGCATGCTCTTGCAAAGCCGCCGTGGCCAGTTGATGTCCATGGATCTCTACGACAGCCCGACCAACTACAACGGCGTGATCTTTGCATCGTCGGGCGCTGGTAAATCGTTCCTGACCCAGGCCATGATCATGGACTACATGTCCATGGGCGCCAAGGTGTGGGTGATCGACGTGGGGCGCTCGTATCTGAAGCTGGCCAAGCTGCTGCAGGGTTCATTCATTGAGTTCGGCCCTGAGTCCGGCATTTGTCTGAACCCGTTCTCCACCGTGAAGGACATCGACGAGGAGGTGGCGTTGATCCAGGCCACGATCGAGAAGATGGCCGCACCCGAAGACGGCCTGGATGATTACCGACGTTCACGCATCGAGGAAGCCGTCAAGGCCGTCTGGGGCCGCATGGGCTCCGGCTCCACCATCACGGACGTGGCCGACTACCTCACGCACCAGGAGGACTCGCGTACCGTGGACATGGGCAACATGCTGTACCGCTTCACGCGTTATGGCTCCGAGGGCTACTGGTTCGATGGCCAGGCCAATGTGGATCTGACCAATGACCTCGTGGTGCTTGAGCTGGAAGAGCTCAAGGGCAAGAAGACGCTGCAGCAGGTGGTGCTGATGCAGCTCATCGCCAACATTCAACGCGAGATGTACCTGTCCAATGACGGCAGGCCGAAGATCCTGATCATTGACGAGGCCTGGGACTTGCTCGATGACCCCATGGTGGCGCGGTTCATGGAGCATGCCTACCGGCGCTTTCGTAAATACGGCGGCTCTGCGGTGGTGGTGACGCAATCGATTGCCGATCTGTACAAATCGGATTCCGGCCGCGCCATTGCGGCGAATAGTGCCTTCAAGCTCATTCTGAAGCAAACGGCGGAATCCATTGAGCAGGTGAAGAAGGATGGCCATCTGGCGCTGGGGGACTATGGCTTTTACCTGCTGAGCACGGTTCACTCGATTCCAGGCAAATATTCCGAGGTCATGTTCTACACGGAGCAAGGCACGGGCGTCGCACGGCTGGTGGTGGATCGGTTCTCACAAGTGTTGTTCTCAACATCTGGCGCTGAACGCACGGAGGTCATCGCGGACATCGAAGCAGGCGTGCAACCGGTGCAGGCCATCGAGAACTTCATTCAGCGACACGGCTGAGGTTGCGATGGGCCTTATGGATCGCGACTACATGCACGATCGGTGGCGGGAGAAGGATTCGCCTATGCCGCCGACGAAGCTTGGTGAGACCATCTTCAGAGAGACCAGAACATCTGGCGCGTCAAGTCAAGATAACCACGCCATGAGAAACAAGAATATCACGGTGTTCAGAGTTGCCGTGTTTTTTTGGCTCATGAGCGTTGTCGCCTATCTCTACGTGGCCAATCAGCGTGCCATGGCGCTTCCTAAACAATTTGCAAAATACATCCTGACGCCGAGGGAGAGATTTCTGTTGATTTCAGAAAAGCTCGCAAGCTGGATCGATGTTGTCATTTTCGGTGGCAGGATAGGGCAGAAGGAAATTTTAGAAGCTCAACTGATATTGTCCTGGGCTGTCGTCATATCAATCGTTTGCATTGCAATTGGTTTGATGTGTTTTCAAATGGCAGCGCGATCGCTATTTGTGGTAGTGGGTATACTGTTGTTGGCATTTGCCGCAATTCATTCCACGCCAATCGTAAGCGGAATGGAAATATTTGCAATCGCGGCAAATGCCGTACTGTTTGGCTACATTTTTTCAAAAATGCACCTTGGGGCCGTTGACTTGAAATTCCAGGGTTGGGCAATCCGGTAGTCAGCACAACAGCCGCCAAACTCGAAACGTGACAAAAACGGGCGCTTTTGGCGCCCGCTTTCTTTGGTGAAAAAAACTAAAGTCGCAGGCGTCCATAGTCATCTCCAAGGAAAGTCATGCAAGAGAGTGGCCAAGAGCCTCATATCGCCCGCGACGCAGCGGTCGCCGCACCTGGTCAGCAAGAACCCGTCAGCACGGCTGCTGCCCCCACGAACAAGGCCAAGTCAAGCATTGGCACGCTGATCGCCGACCTGCTGCTGTATGCAGTGGTGTCTGCGGTGGTCTCTGTGTTGGTGTTCAAGCTTGCACCGCCAATCTTTGGAGACGAGAAAAAGACGGTAGCGACGAATTTCGTGGTGGTGGACGTAGAGCTCATCGCCAGGGAGCATGTGCTGGCTCTTGGTGAAAAGGTTCGTGATGGAGTTATTCCCATTGACCAGATGCAAGCGAAGACGACGGAATTCACCAAGGCAATGATTGAACAGTTCCATACATACTCAAGAAAAGGCTTGATCGTATTGAACGCCACTGCGGTTGCCTCAATTCCTGAAGACGTTCAGGATGTGACCATGGATATTCAGAACACTCTGAAGGCTGGCGGATATATTGAAGACAGAAAGCCCAAGAGTGCCGATAGTAAAAAGTGACGGCTTCAGTCGGATGCTGAGGGCGATCGGTTATGGATTGACCATTCTGGTCATCAGCTGCGCCATCGCAGTCATCGGGCTCCTGTTGACGGGGTACAGAGTGGGCTTGGATGCACAGCGACTCATTGGCAAACCTGCATGCATGCCATCCCTCGTCTACCTCTGGACGAAAACCGATGGCAATCCACCGAGCAAAGGTGACTACATCGTGGCCAGGATGCCGAAAACCAGCTTCGGTATGGGTGGACGCGAAGGTGACCGCATCGTGAAGATCATTGCTGGTGTGCCTGGCGACAAGGTGCGCATCGTGGGCACCGAGCTATGGATCAACGGCGAGCACAAGGATCGTCTCTGGCTCGCGAAGAGCCTTCCAGGAAAGAGTGTTGGCGACTATGACGTGGATGTCGTTCTGGGTGAACGGCAGTATTTCGTCATGGGGACAACACAAGAAAGTTTTGATTCGCGTTATTGGGGGCCTATAAATCGTGAAGCAATCATTGGCACGGCTTTGCCTGTGTTTTAGTGCGGCAACCTGGCTTGCCGCCGCTGTTGCAGATACCTCGGCCAAGGCGCCCTGGCTGGACAACAAGGCCGTTGGGCAAGCCATAGAGCCGCTGCAACTGGCCCCGGCACGCAATCTCGCGGACTTCTCCTTCGGCGGGCCGAAGAAAGAGGCCTGGATGAATGAACTGCCGGAGCAACTCAGGCAGGCGTCGCCGGTCGGGGAACAAGACAACATGGCGCAGCAATACGACATGCAGATCTTCATCTCGGCGGGGATGCCTGAGGGTGTGCTGAAGCACCTTTTTTCCCAAGCCACGGAGTTCCCAAGGGGCCGGGTGCGCTTTGTGCTGCGTGGATTCACGCCCCAGAAGATTGGCCCTCTCATTGCAAAGCTGCGTGCACTGATGCCCGACCCGAATGCCGATGACCTGGTGATCGAGGTCGATCCTGGCGCGTTCAGAGCCTATGCGGTCGATGCAGTACCCGTCTATCTGGTGAAAGAAAAATCACCCAAAGGGGACAAGTGGTTTGAGGTGAGGGGAACGCAAAGCCTGAAAGTGGCGCAGCAAAACGTCAAACGGCGCTCCAGCCTGATGATGGGCGAGCTCTACGCTATCTCTGAGCCGGACATACTTTCGGTGATCGAAGACCGTGCCAAAAACAACGACTGGGAGCCGGTCATAGCACGCGCCAAGGAACGGGCGATGCGCAACTTGAAACCAGGATTTGATCTGCCCACAGCCACCGAGACAACAGTCCGGTTCTTCACCCCGACCTTCACCGTCCCGCATGACATCGAGTCCCCAGGCAAGGAAGGACAGGGGAAGGTGCTGCTCGCCAGGGAAGGGCAGGTAGTCAAGCTCCTGGAGCATACAAAACTCCCGGCGCCCATTATCGTTTTTGATCCATCGGATGTTCGACAGACAAAGTTGGTCAAATCCTGGCTGAAAAAGAAAGAGTATTCACGGGCGGATCTGTTTGTGGTTGGGTTCAATTTGCAATCCATGGATGCAAAGACTCCGGTGACATTGGAGTTGGCCAATACCTTCAAACGGCCAGTCTATCCTTGGATGGCGAAGCTCAATGAGCGTATGGGGGTGGAATCAGTCCCATCGATTGTGGAGCAAGAAGGCGATCGTCTCAAAATTCAATCCATCTCGCCGCAAGCGTATGAATAAAAAAATGGGAATCAAGAACCTGCTGATCTCAACGCTGATTGCGGTAGCCAGCTGCGGTCTGGCGATGGCTGAAGACGCTGGGGACGGTGGTTCAGGCGGCAGCACGGGCGGCGGCAGTAGCAGCAAGGCAATGAACATCATGTGCAACAGCTATAGCCCGCTGAACACGATGTTCAAGGATGTCTGCTGGGGTGGAATTTTCCCGATCCGCCTGGCCGGGGTGACATTCATGGCCGGGAAGTCGGGCGTACCCAATGATGCGACGGACAAAATTGTCTGTAAATGCGGAGGAGACTTGAAAAAGGCAGAGCTGCCGCGTCTAGGGTTTGCGGTCGGTTTCTGGGCTCCATCAAAGATCATCGATGTGACTCGCAAACCGTACTGCTTGCCGTCACTGGGCGGGATCCAGTTGCCTCTGGGTAACGTCGAGTACATCAATTCAGGGGCAAACATCGGCCGTGGTGATCGAAACGAACGTTTCAGCAACTGGGTTCTATATAGTTTCCCAATTATCACGATGCTGAGGCTGCTGGACGAGGGAGCGTGTCCACCAGATGGATTGACTGATTTTGATCTGATTCAGGCGAGTCCGATGTTTCCAAACTGGAATGACAATATTGGAAGATATACGATATTCATGAACCCAGAAATGGCGTTGTTCGCTAGTGTGACATCACTTTTTGCACTACCCATTGATGCGGCTGCTTCGACAGCAGGACATCCGATCAATAGCCTTTTCTGGGCAGCTGGCGCATGGGGTGCGACCTATCCCATCACGGGATTCAGTGGAGGCGGGCCTGCCACCTTTAGCAATGAGCCGGTGAGGAATTCGAGCCTGGCAGCGTTTCGGGCCATGTCGTTGTTGCATAGACTTGGGTTCCTCACCGAGACCATCGGCAACAGCAATCTGTGTGAACGCAGCAAGCGGTTGATCATCCGCAAAGATGCATACCGCTGGCAGTTCCTGGCGCCATCGCCGGAAAAAGATGGCCCGACACCCGGCGCTCCGCCACCAGCCAA
Organism: Diaphorobacter sp. J5-51; assembly: GCF_001023515.1. Classification (NCBI taxonomy): domain Bacteria; kingdom Pseudomonadati; phylum Pseudomonadota; class Betaproteobacteria; order Burkholderiales; family Comamonadaceae; genus Diaphorobacter; species Diaphorobacter sp. J5-51. The sequence continues at coordinate 35,649 of NZ_JSYI01000029.1, forward strand.
CACGACAGATCAGGTTCGTGAGGTCAACCCGCCGTCAAGACATGGCACATGCACCCATCCAACAGGTTCCAACACGGCTGCCTGGGGTATGTGGCGGGACGTGCCTGTGACCGGAGAGGATCATTCGTATCTGCTCTTCCAGTGGACTGACTGCTGTTTCGGCGTCTACAACTGAATACGCTGGCACAAGGCGGAAACACGGCATGTATCGGCGCTTTTGGCGCGTCGATGCATGCCGATTCTTTTTAGCATCCCATGATGGAATCAAAAAAACTCGCGTGGCCCATGCGCATGGTGGCCTATCTAATGCTCTTCATAGCCACATCCGTGTGGCCTGCGAGCTGGCATATCGCTTATGCCGGGGGCCTGCCACAAGGACTCATCACACCTGATTCAGGTACATCCTGGTCGGATGAAGCCTGGGTCGTGAGCGAGGCCAATGATGATCTCGCTGATCGGGCATTGATCAACAAGCGGGCCGCACGGTTGCTGCGCGGCGATGGGCATGATTTGCCGCTGCGCGGGCCGAGACTGGATTCGGAACCTGATAAGGTTCGGTTACCAAACATCAAACAGGATCCAGATGAAGAAGCCTACGCAAATAAGCAAGCGCTCAAAATAAAGGAGCTGACCACGGGCGAGGTGGTTAACGCTGCGCAAAGAAACTCAGATGCTGCTCAGGAAATGGTAAATGAGATTGGCAAGGACACCCTGGAGACCAAGCGTGCCGAGCCAGACGAAAACCAAACGACCAAAGGGCGGTTCAATGCGAACGAAATGGTGCCTGGCTTCAATAATAAAGAAGTCGCCGACATGCACGCCATGGGGACTGACATATATAACAGCCCTGAAAAGCTGAAGGGCCTTGCGGAGCAAAACAAACGAAACATCCGCAGGGATGGATGCCGTAAAACACAGTTCGTGGCCAAAGAGTTGCAAAATATCGATCTTGCACAAGGCTCGCCTGAGCATCGCATTCTGAAGGTCGAATTCTTCGATATTGTCCAGGAACCGATTGCCGGGACAAATCCCGTTGAATACCAATCAGTCACCAAGCCGACGACCTATAAGCGAGGCACGGTGGATATGCTGGTGCCAACCATTGGCGGCGGCTCCACTATCTACTGGGACAAAATTGATGAAACATACACCATCAAGTACACATATACACCATTCAACGCGCCTAAGAATAGAAACTATTTCACGCACAACCATTGGTTTGCGGTAGATAAGGGCGCCGGTATTGAACGTGTCTACAACCCAGGCCTCGTGAGCTACGGCTCACCAAAAGACGGATGGAAACCAGTCGCCAGCAATCCCATTCAGCTAGGCGTGAAGGCTGCATATCTGAGTGCGGATCTCTATAGTGCCGATGTGACATACACGCAAGTGGCAGAAGGACAGCCATGCCCGCCCGACCCACCGCAGCAATGCGAGGTGCCATCCGTTGGTGGAAATCCCATACGCTGGTGCCCGGATGCACTGGGGGCAAGCATTGTCCAAATGTATGACGACCAGGCCAATCCGAATGATCGAGCTGTTGGCAAGAAGGTTAGTGACCTGTCGGCCATCAATACCTCCAAGAAAGACTACCGAAGCGACCCGGAACTAGTGTCTGGCATGATTCGAGGTCTGAATGCATCCAGCAGTGCCAAGGCGCAAGAGCTGGCAGGTTCATGCCGTCGCTCGCCGATTTCAAGCATCACCATAGACCGTGGCAAATCTTATGCAGTGCCTGACATGCAGCTGTGCTCTGAAACACTGGTCAACCCTTATCCAAACGGGTGCAAAAATATCCAGCGTTCATTTGGCCTGACCTACATCGGCGAACACAACTTCCTGACTGTCCGCGCCTTCAACAAAATCAAGGTGCCGATCATTGATCCAATGACCAACAAGCAGGCCAAGGACGCGGACGGAAAGCTCCTGTACACCTACGCTCGGAATCCAGCGAACGTGAAAGGCCCGATCAAGACTGACTTCACGATCATGGGCGGCGCCGTCTGTCCAGGCGGGCAGGATTGCACCTCGGAAAAACTGCCCGATGATCCCTATGGAAGCAGTGAGGGCTACTACGTGGAATACAGCCACACGCCCATGGGCGGTGACTACAAGGCCTATGCCTTTGATGGCGTCTACGTCCAGGCTGGCGGCACAGGAAACTTCACCAACTATGGGAAACCAGACCAGGCCTGGAAGCCTACCGGAACGGCTGCGGGCGATGACACCCTGCATCAATTGAAGTTGATGGCCAAAGCCTACAGCGTGCCGATCAACACCTTCGCTGGCTGTGAAAAGTACATGCAGTACGTCGCCGATGGGTTCTGCCAGGGAGGAAAGCTGACATGCAAGGTGGGCGGGCCTACCAGAACGGTAGGCGGCGTGACCTTTGGCCCGAACCTGCCCAACAGTGGGATCGTCGATATCTTGAAGAAGTGGGGCACCGATGCGTCGGCAGTGCAAAGTCCCATTGTGAATGGCGAGGGTGCCGAGCCCACGCCAAACGGCCCGCCAATCGCACTGCTGGATGATCCCATGTGTTGGGAAGCAGAAGGGGAGAGCTTCACCAGCTGTTCGACCTTGGCGGATACTGGCACATTGAAGCATTTCTTCAAGAATAATGGTGAAGAGTGGGCAACAGACTGCAATATCACGCCAGACCCACAAGGCACACCGCTTGAGTCATCGGGGATGTGTAAGCGAACACCCGGCAACGATAGTTGCGATTCGCGTTATAACGGTGTATTTACTGGGGTTTGCTATAACCCTAGCCTATCCTATGACTGCGGCAAGGAAGTGCAGGGGAAAATGCCTGTTCTGGTCGAGGAACAAGGCGATTCGTGTACTGGTGCTCTCCGTTGCATGGGCACAGAATGCCACCGACCGAATCTCACTGGAAATCACGGTGAGGATTTCGCAAAAGCGATGTCTGGCATGGAAGCATTGAATTTCATGATGAATGAAATGATTTGCGACGAGACCGGTCAACCGCCAAAATCCGTGGATGAGCCATGCACGCCAATGGTTTTTGGCGGTAAGCCATCCTGGTGCAAGATTCCAGTTGGCAATGAAATCGGTATTACGCCGAACTGCTGCAAGGACGCGAAAGAGGCAACCAAATCCGGGCCTGGATGGGAAAAATATCTTCTGGCTTATAGGGCCATGCAGAAGATTGGTCGAAATGAAACATTCCAGAAGTTCATGGCGGAACAGGATGTCTACAACCAAACGGCGAAGTTCTTCGGTCAGATAGCCGAACCGTTCGAGAAAGCATACGCTTCTGCTTCGAAATGGGTTTCAGAGAACGTGATTTCACCATTCCAGGCTGGTTTTGATCATCTTTTTGGGCCGTTGTCAAACGGAGCAGGATCAACCGTGGCGGAAACCGGCGTTGGAGCGATAGCAAAGCAGGCGGGGATCAGCGGTGCGATTGATGAGTTAAAGCAAAAACTCATGCAAAACGCATATGAAATTTTGAACCAAATAGCGCCAGGCATCGGCGACGCAATATTTACATCGTCAAGCGGCGTTGTCACCGGAATGACGGAAAGTGCAAAACAACTATTGGAGCAATTTAATACCGTGATGACGGTCTACTCGATGGCAAAGCTCATCGGACATATCATATTCGCCTGCAAACAGGAAGAATATGAATGGGGGCAAAACGATAACTGGCGGCTCTGTTCATATGCTGGAGATTGTTGTTCGAAGAAAGCGCTCTTCGTCTGTGTTGAAAAGCGCAAACTGTATTGCTGCTATAAATCAATCGCTACCCGAATCATGAGTGAACAGATCGTGAAGCAGAATCTCAGCGGGACGCGTCCATTTGGTTACCGCACCAGAAAGGGAGGCGGCTCACTCGGTAAATGCGACATCAACTGTGGCGGCTTTACACCCCTGGAGTTGGCGTCGGTCGATTGGGCAAGAGTGGATCTCTCGGAGTGGACAGATGCGATGGTCGAGAGCGGCATGCTCAACCCAGCAGATCCACGACAAAACTTCGGGGTCACCTCAGACAGCGTGCCACTGACGAACGTCATCGGCGGCGTGGGCGATACGGAAGGCAAGTTTGATCAACGTTCAGCGGCGTTCAAGACAGCCGAAGGATGGAAGGACAACATGTCATCCATTAGTGGGTTCTCGGAAACGCTGCGCAGCGACGGCGTTGAGCCCTGCTACGACGACAAGGACGATAAAAAGATGCCTTTCACCTATCCTGGTTGCCAGAAGACACCAGCCGCACCCTGACCTTGCCGGGGCAGCTAAAACAGGGCAGTTTCCGACGTTTTTCGTGATCGATTGATCGAGCGCGACTCATACCATCATGGCGTCCTCATGCAATGGCACGAGGGCGCCATTTTTTTATTTTGAAATCAAGGGTGAAACTTGAGCGGTTCTGTTGTCATCGGGATGGTAATGATCTTGGGAATTGCCGCGCTCATCCTTGTGGGGGCAAGCACCAAGAAGGAAGAGACGCGTCACAGAGGTTCCGACGATCGCGTCCCAGTCGCCAGGAATCGGCGTGAGAGTAGGCGTGCAAGAGTCATAACCAAAGAATTGAGCGAGGAAGAAGAAGCTCAGATACGTGAGAGCTGTCTCATTGTTCCGCCGCCTGACGAAAAGCGTATTGAGGCGGTTGCGCCACGGAACGATTCAATGCGAACGAGAGGAAAGCTGTGAAACGCTACCGTGTTTTGGTTTACGCGAGTATCGTCGCCATAGGGTGCTTGCAAGCGCACGCACAGGACAGCATGGATGGCGTTGTCGATGTGATACGAAAAGCCAATGGTGGCGGCATGCAAATTTCGGCGTGCAGCGCGCTGGAAAGTATCAACAGGCGCACATCAAACCCGGAAAAAGAAAAGAAAAGGCTGGAAGCGATCCGGTTCGTAGAGCAGAAGCTGAAGAATCAGGATCCCACGATGTGGCGGGCAAGAGGTGACGTGGCGCGCAAGGGGATGTTCGGCTACCCAAAGGATGAAGCCAGCGCGTTGAAATTCTACGAGAAATCCAAAGCGCCAGAATCAGGCCTGAATGCCGCATTGATGCTTTATCACACGACCGACATTGCATCGAATCCAGAAAATGCGAAGAGAGTAATCAACATCCTGCACAGGTCAGGTGCCTCGAAAGATGATTCTCGGGGTAGCACTGGCGCCCAGGCGCACTACATTGCGGGAATCATCTACGAGGCCGGTGCTACTGGAACGGCGGATCTGCCTCGCGCATTCAAACATTTTCGTGCATCTGCGCGAAATGCGTATGTACCTGGTGCGTACCGATACCTCCGACTGCTCACACAGTCTCTGCCGAAATTATCTGACGGGGAGAGGCAAGGCGCACTCCAGGAAATCAGGATCATGGTCAAGCGCTGGAGTTGGCAATCTCCTGACATCATGATGCTCCATGGCGATCTCTATGCAGGCAAGTGGTTTCCTGATGAAGCCGATGGATTCTTTGCTCAATATTATTGGCGCGTTGCATCCAAGATGACGGGGGCCAAAGAGGCAACAGATTGGGATGAGGCACTGCAGAAGCGCTTGAAGCCGTTGTCGAAAGAAAAAGAGAAGCGTGTCAACGAGGCTGTTGATGCAGCTATGCGAAACAATGTGGTCAATATCGATCATCCTTTGGAATTCATTGACTTATGCGTCGATTAAAAGCTATACCCTCTGAACTCATTGCGGTCACGGCGCTGTTGATTTTGGCAATGGTGTCGATTTCGCCTGCCTTTGCGGTTGACAACTTCATCAAGGGAAAAGAAGAAGGTTGGTTCTGGTACGAGCGCGAGCCAGAACCAGTTGTTCCCCCAGAGCCGCCAAAGGTGGAACCACAAAAACCAACGCCCAAGAAAGAGGAGGCGCCAAAGAAGGTGAGTGAACCGAAAAAGCCACCGGTTCTATCAGTCGAATGGTTCAAAAAGGAATATGAAAGCGTGTTGAACCAGGCCATTGATGACCCGACAGAGGAGAATGTGCGCAAGTATCGCTATGCCACGCGCGTGATGCTGGATAAGGCGAGCAACTTTACGCATGTTTTTCAACGTGAAGCACTGCTGGATCCAATGCTGGATGAGTCCAATCGTATGCCATTCTCCTCAACCGCTCGCGGCAGCTTTATGCGCCTGACAACGCAGGAGCAACTCAAGGCTACTAAGGACATTGGCGCAAAGGCTGGTTTGTGGGTCTTTCTGGATGAATCGTGTGCGTTCTGTGCTCTTCAGTACCCCATGGTCGCCCGTGCAATCAAGGATCGTGGTTTCACGGCGATTTACATTACACCCGATGGCAAGCGCATATCGTGGATGGATAAAAATGATGATGTTCGCAAGGACACGGGTCAATCGAAACACTTGCGCATTAGTGTTCGGCCAGCCATTGCCATGGTGGTTCCTCCTGAAAACATCACGGTATTGACTCAAGGCATGCTGTCTCAGGACATGCTTGAGGAAAGAATTCTGTTTGCGGGTGATCGCGCTGGATTGCTCAGTCCAGAGGTTAGTAAAAAGGCGTTTCCTGAACGACGCGGTTTGCTAACGCCGCAGGACATCAGGGAAATTGGACTTGAGATGGAAATCAATCCGGACAGCCTGACAAACAACGTCCAAAATCGTCTAGAAAAAAGGTATTGAACATGCGCATGAAGCCACTTCGCAATCTGTCCATGAAGGCGACGAATGTCTCTATCGGTCTTGCGATTTGTTTAGCCTCGGTGACAGGCACGGCCCAGGCTGGACTGAAGGAGGCGATGAACAAGATGTTTGTCAGTACCTCAACACAGGCCCAGGCGATCAATTCCCAACGTCTTAATGGTATGTACGGTGGGTCGATGTCGTTGCGACCAGTCGGTTCTGGGATCAACATTGTGCAGTTCGCTCTTCCACGCATAGAAGCGGGATGTGGCGGTATTGATATGTTCTTTGGTTCGTTTTCGTTTATCAATGGAGCGCAATTTGAACAATTGATTCGTTCCATCGCCGCAGGCGCAGTTGGTTATGCGATAAAGGCTGCGATTGGTAGTATGTGTAACCCATGCGGAAACTACATTGAAGGCCTTGAGCAGGCAATGAGAGCCCTCAATGCCATGGCAAAAAATACTTGCGCCATAGGCGCGGCCATCGCTGGCGATGAAAACGCGCAGGCAAGAATCAATGAGCAAACGGCAAGACTTGGCCGAGGCCTGTCGGTGGCGGTCAATGGAAATGCAGACAACTTCAAGGCTGAAAATTGGCGTCTATTCAATACGACCAAGGACGCCGCCAGGGGTGGTGATTCGGAGGGTGCTGGTGTCAAGAATGCCATCGGCGAGAATAACCCATTGAATGGAAACCTCGTATTCAGGGCTGCCAATGAATCTCTGGATAACGGCGCAAACACATTGAAGGCTTTCCTTTCGAAGAAGGACATAATTCGAGTAATTATGGGATTATATGGCGTAACTATCATCAATCCAGATGGAACCGATGGAACGAAATGCCCAAAGGATGCGCCTCCTGAAAAATGCTCTGAAGATCCACAAAAATACGCCCCGTCAATTACAAAGTGGCAAATGCTGATGGAGCCACGAAAATATAATGAGGACGGGGTGAAGGTCAAGGAGTGCTTGAATGCCGCTTGTACCAGAATCGACACCGGAACGCTGTCACTTGCGGAATGGGGCGGGGTTACAGATGCAGTTCACACCGCATTGTTCGGCACCCCCTATGGAATGGGGCCACCTTCGCAGGATTCAATTGTCGGTGCATTTGTACATAAGGTGCCACCTACCGTGAGTTCATTGAACCAATATGCACGCGCAGTTACCACAATGTTGAGTATTCCTGTGCTAAATATGATGGAAAAAGTTCAGGATATTCCTGGGGCACCTGAAACGCTTGGATATCAACTGGAAGGGATTCTCCCCGAATATTTCGCATATCAACTCGCCATGGAATTTCATAGCATAGGTGCGAATGTATTTTCCGGGCAAACGAAGGTTGACATGCCGGCCAACTACGCTGCTAACCTCAAAGACAAATCGGATGAACTAAATACCATGAAACCGGATGGCATGAGGCTGTTCGAGATCATGAATAAGAGCAGTGAGGCACTTATCAACATACGTCGCTTGACGCGTGGAGCGTATACCGACGCGAACGTTAAGAAGTAGTTTGATCATGGCGTTTACCATCTATACGGTTTCAGACCCGGCTATTGTTGGGTCGGTCATGACCTCAATGGCCATGTTCTTCGGCCAGGATTCCTGGGTTGGAACAAGTGTCAAAATGGGCTTGATCATAAGTCTTTTGACGATTCTCGCCAAAGGTGTTCTTGCCAAGGAAGGTCTAAGGCTTGACGTTTTGCTTTTGCAACTGATTGTTGTCTGGGTGATGTTCATCCCAAAAACAACCGTCACAATTGAACAGTTTGAAAACAACGCACCCGTGAGAATGGTAGACGACGTGCCTTATGCGATCGCATTGCCAGGAGCGGTTGCTGGTTCTTTCGCACTCTTCATGACGAATAAGATTGAAACCGTGATGTCGGGTGTCGATGGGAAATACATTACGGCGAGCGGTGAAATTGACCCCTTTGCACCAGCAAAGGCGCTCATGAGGATCGCGACATCCCCCATGGATCCGGCCAGGCATATGGACATCAACCTCATACAGACTTTGCATAATGCAGCTAAGGTTTGTGGTGGGAAGGACACGGCGAGCATTCGGTTTGAAAAAGAAAAGGACGGTTTTGCGAAGTTCGCCAACTCGTTGACAGAACCCGGCGTAGTCACCGTATACAACGAGAGCTACCCATTCAGGGATTCAGGGGGCGGAGGGGAGTATGTCACCTGTGATGTGGCCAAGGCTGAAATCGCAGCTGTTGGCGCACAGCTCAAAATGAATAACCTTGGCAGTTTCCAAAAAACCATGAATGGTATTGCCGAGACAACTATGGGATCGCGATATAGCGATAATTCGAGCAGTGCCCCAAATAGCAATCAATGGGGTGATTTGCTTCCCATATTGAATCGCGTGGCCCCGGCAAAGGCCCAGCTTGACAGCCTGGCGGTCGCCAACATCATGAGCTACACGGTACTTTCGCAAACCGCGCGTAATGCCAAGAAGACGGCGATTGACGAGGTATTGGAGATCCAACGGGACGCCGGGCTGTTTCAATGGGCCAAGGATGAGTCCATGCAGGCCATGATGGTGAGCACCACGGCACCGAAGTTCATGGACATCCTGTTTTTCATATTCATTGCGGCAACGCCGATCGTGATGTTCGTGGTGGTCGCCAATCCAGCGTCGGGCATCAAGGTGGCGGGGGCCTATGTGCTGTTTGGATTGTGGACACAGAGCTGGATCCCCATGATGGCGATCATCAGCGGGTGGTATCAGGCGGAGATCAAGAATTTTGCTTCTCCTGGCATGGATGGGCTGACGCCGGAGTACCTTTCGGCTCTCATGCGGCATGTGAGTACCAGCACGATTGCGGCCTCCAACATGCTGCAGTCGGCGCCTTACATGATGTTTGCGATCATGACTGGAAGCATGTTCGCCATGTCTAGCATGGTGTCCAAGGCTGCGCCTTCGGCTGCGGCGATGGGGGGTGGAGCTGCTGGCGGCGGCGGTGGCAATAAGGCAGGCATGCTAGGCGGCGGACTGATTGGGAATGATATCAATCCAACAGCCCAAATGCAGCAGTTAAGACAGGCTGCGGCGATGGCCAATGGCTCCGGGGGCCTACGGGGCGTCAATCCTGGTGGCGATGCTGGGGCCGTAAATCCCGGATTGGCAACGATGAGCACGGGGGGTGATGTAATGAGTAGCGCAAATGCCACTCAGGAAAAATCCGCAACAGCCAGAAAGTCACTCGATATGCAGTGGGCTGAGGCCATGAAGAACAGTGCAGCGCTTGCCAGATCCTCGTCAAGCTTTGTGAGTGGACAACAACTAGCGAGTGAGATGCAGAAAGTCGATTCTTCTGTTAAATACAATTCGGCTGCCAATACCGTTTCCGGAAACGGTTGGAGTTTCGACATGAAAGATGGCTTTGCAGCTGCGTCGATTGCCTCTTTTGGTGGGGATGCAGGTGCTGGAATTTCCACGCCAGGCGGTAAGGGTACGATTGCAAAGGCATTATTGGGGATCAGCGCCGCGCTTCAGAAAATTGCAAATGACCAAGTGGCGCTTGCTCGTGGTATGACACAAAGCGGAGGGACGCAGGTGTCAAGCGGTGGAGGAATTGATGGAGGGAATGAACAAAGTGCAGGTCAGGGTATTGATGGAAGGAAGGGATCAGAATTTAAGAGAAGCGCACAGGCTGCGGAGGAATTAGCCAAAACAGCTCAACGTATCGCCGGTCAGTCGGAATCCCTTGACCAGGCGGATAAGTTGACAAATTCAGCTTCGTCTTCATGGAAAGGAGGCGCGTCATCGGAGTTTAAAGGAGGCGATGTTGCTAACCGTTGGGCCGCAATGAATAACACTCCTCTTGGGAATTCACAGGAAGCATTGCAAAAAGTTATTGGCGCAATAGGTGGAGAGCTTGGGCAAAGACTCTCTGGACAAATTGCGGCAAATCAGGAAAAGTTGAGAAATCAGAAATCTGGTCTTACTGAAGATCAAATTGCTGCCGTCGCTGCGTGGCAAGCCATGGATGCGATGCGGCATAGCGGCAAGCCAGGGGATAACATGCAGGGGTTGCTGGGCATGGCCAAGTTCGCTGCGGCGGCTGGTTTCAATGATGTTTCGCCGGCATTGGCACAAGTGGCGAAAGCGGAGGGCCTCGTGAATGATGTGAATAAGAACATTAAGGATATGGAAGACAAGGTTGCGCCGCAGGTCGCTGCGGCGGTCGCGATAGCAGAAAAGAAACTTAGCCCAGAAGAGCAAAAGCAGCACGATAAAGCAGTGGAAGCAAGTCTGGCCAAGGATAAGGGCGAAGCTGAGAAGATATACAACCATGCTCAGGGTGGTACGACGAGAGTGGCCGCTGAGGGCCAAAGGCGTAAGGAAGCGCAGGATGCTATCTTCCTGGAACAAGACAGACAGAATAAGGATATTGGTGCAATGGTTCAGGCTGCGGCAGCAGCTAGGGAGCAAAGGAACACATTGGGGGGAAGCATAGCGGCTTGGGCAGAGCGAAACGGCATGAGCGTCGATGATGCGAAGAAGTATGTAGAGGCTGGTAAAGCTGACGGTAATGATCGGAAACAAATTCGTCAAGACGTGGCAAAACAAGCGGCTGCTGAAAAGCAATATGAAAAAGCAAGAGCGAGCATCGGTATGAAGATTGACGAGTCGAATAAATGGCGAGCAGCAAATGGGGTGGCACTTATTGATAAGGATGCAGTCATGGCGAGAATAGGAGGTGGAAAATCTGGCGGGGCGCCAGATTCCAAGCCTACTGGAAATGCCTCTGAAGGTACGCCTAAGCCAGTGCCATCGCCTGCACCTTCGCCGTCGAGTCCGACGCCGGCCCCGCCACCTTCTGCTGGAATTAAAGCCGCTGCAGCCGTAACGAGTGTGCTAGGTGGTGCTACGGCAGTGGGTAAACATGCCGCAACTGTGGTCAATGGAGCCCCTGCAGCAGTCGGCAACGGAGGCAATGGAGTCACACCAGGTTCTGCAACGATTGGTGATACACAGCGCTTGAATCTGCAAAAGGAGAATAACGGCGGGAGCGTACAACAGCCTGTCGTACCGCAGGGGACGGTCAAAAAACCAAACGCTGCATCGTCTGACAGTGGTGGCAAGCCTGGTGCGAAAGGACAGCCAGTACAGAAACGCCAAAATTGATCAACATTTAAACCGGCTCAGGCCGGTTTTTTTACGTGCCGACCTTCCGCAACTAACGAAACACGCCAACTTTGGATGTTTTTCCAAGGAAAACGCAACGACCGCACGCCTAGCATCAAGCCAAAGTACCCGCAATCCGAGAACCTATGCCATCAACGCCGCCCCCCATCCCTCGATCTCAAGTCACATCGCCAGCACTGCTCAAGCGCTCGATCCAGCGCTTCCTGTCCGTCTCGGCAGTCTTTCTGCTAGGCCATGCGGCAGCATCGGCATCGAACTGCGCGCCGCCCAGCAACGCCCACGTTGCCGCTGCTGAGCTGCTGCTGAAGGCCAACGACTCCAAGTCGGCCTACGGCACCCTCTGGCGCGGCTGGCGCAATGTACCGTCCGAGACCATGGACAACTATCCAGATTGGGACAACCCCGATGCGGGTGCGTCCTATCGTAAGGCGGCGTCGATGTACGAGCAGGGCAGGGGTGTCGTCGCGGATGAATTCATGGCCCGCCACATGAACTGGATGGGCTCGCAATACCACGATGCGGAAGCGATGTACCGCACGTCGGTAGATTTCTTCGGTCGCGGGTATCGCGTTGACGGCTGGTTATGGGCTGAGCGCGCCAAGGATTGCGGACATCCTGGTGCGATTGTGCTGCTGATTGAGCGCAGCATTCAGGAAGGAAAAACGCAAGATGCGCTGAAATACCTTGAGCTGGGAATCGACAAGGGGATACCACAGGCGAAGTTTCTGCTGGCAGAGCAGTATGACAAGGGTGGCTTGGGTCTGCCGAAGGATCATCAGCGGGCGTTTAGCTGGTATTACCTTGCGGCTAAGGACGGCATTCCGAAAGCCATGGTGGCTGTAGCCTATTACTTTGTGAAGGGACAAAACGGTGTAAGTGATGATGTGGCTGCGATTCACTGGTATCACAAGGCCATGATGGCAGGCGATCGTGACGCTACTACTGCTTATGCGTGGATGCTGGAAAATGGTCGAGGTGGAAGTTCTGATAAACAAGGTGCCGTTTACTACTATCGGAAGGCAGCTGATCTTGGAGACAACAAGGCAAAAGAATTGCTCGCTGGTATCACTTCGCTGAATCGTTCCATACGCTAGAAAGGGAAAGCCATGAATCCATCGAAAATATTGTTAACGCTGCTGCTTGCGGTTTCTTTTGTTGGAGGGTGCACAACGCCTGTGCCAGAAGCTCGGCGTGAAAAATTCGACCTGCCTGTGGCGGCTATCGATCAAAACCCTGCTGAAGATTTCAAGGAATTTTTTTCCAAAACGCTTGATCAAGCGGATCGCGGGAATCCCGATGCGATGCTGAATGCGGGTGCAATATTCCTCTCTGGTTCTAAGACATTGTTTGGTGTTGATCAAGTGGACGCAAATCTTGATCAATCGTTTTTCTGGTACAAAAAGCTATCCGAAAATCCCGACGCTGCAATAGCATCACAGGGTGCTAAGAATGCTGGATTTGTACTGGTACAACGGTATAGGTCATCACATAGTCCTCAAGATCTGGATGGTGGGCTTGAATTTCTGAGCAAGGCGAGCAAATATGACACTGGAGCGTTGATGTTGCTTTCCATGTATCAAGTGGAGTTCGATAGGAATAGTGCCGTAGGCCAAAAAAATCTCGCAATGCTGGCGCAGAAAGGCAACGACGTTGCTCGTGAATTTATCAATCAACACTCTGCTGGAATTGGAAAATAATTATGAAATCCAAAGGATTGATTGCTGCATGGATTGTATCAATTGCGGCGTTGGCTCCATTGTCGGCTAATGCAGATGCTGTTTTTAATTCACAACAATTCGAACAATATTCGAAAATTTTCACAGGAACCCCATGGGTTAGTGATGGAACCAAGGGTGTCGTAGTTTATGGTCTGGTAGGTGGATCGGATGCGACACAGAGTATTGATTTTCGAGCTTACCACCAACACTACGAAGCTGTTCAATACTATTATGCATACTACAATACATATGATACGTCATCGTGCATGGCGGGCGTAGGACTTTTGACCACTGGAACAACCGCGCCAGGCACACCACTGGCGTCAGCTTTGCCTGCATTTGGTGGTAAGGCGGCAATAATCAGTGGTCTGGCTGGGGGGAAATATCTCTGTACGACAGCAAAAGTAGCAGCGGCACCGTTTAATAACACAAACTATTTTTTATATAGTGCCATTCAGAAACTAAACACAGCGGAAGTTAATGTGACCTGTGCGGCAGGTTCACTCTCTTGGGGTGCCGGTAATATATGTTCGTCTCCGGTATCGCTCTCCAATAGCGGAGTCAATGCGTATCTTCCCAATCAGTATCCTGGGGCTGTTGGTGGCGCTAATGCGTTGTGTTCCAATGGCTCTTGGGTAATCAGCTCTCCTACCTGTACTGCGAATCTTGCTGCGCCTTCAGCAGTAAGCGCCACTGACGGAGCTCTCCTTGGAAATATTTCCGTGACGTGGGCGGCAGTTCCGTATGCCAGTAGCTACGATGTCCAGTACCGCCTGCAAGGCACACCTACGTGGACTACAGTGGCAGGCGTCAGCAGTGGTTGGCAGTTCAGCACGGCCGATGAATCCAATTTCGAATTCCAGGTGCGCGGCACAAATGCTGCGGGCGCGGGTAGCTGGAGCGCCACGGACACCGGCTACGTTGCCAGATCCTGTGCCACATCGGCGTTGAACTGGGGCGCTGGCAACTTCTGTAGCGCCTCAGCGGCAGGCACCACCTCGGGCGGCTCACGGCCATTGACCAACGGCGTGGTTGGTGCGAGCGGTACGGCGACGGCCGTGTGTACCAACGGCACTTGGAGTATCAACCCCGGATCCTTGTGCAGCGCCAGCATGGCAGCACCCGCCGCGCTCAGCGCCACCGATGGCACGCAGCAGGGCAAGATCGCCCTCACATGGAATACCATTGCCGGAGCCGATGGTTACAACGTGCAGTACCGCAAGCAAGGCACGGGCATATGGACGGCGGTCAACAACGTCACCAGCGGTTGGCAGTTCGATACCACCGATCGTGCGACGTTTGAATTCCAGGTGCAGGGCAAGAACGCGCTGGGCGTGGGCAGCTGGAGCGCAACGGACACGGGCTTCATTGCACAGACCTGCCAGCCTGCGACCCTGAAGTGGGGCACCGCTAACTTTTGCTCGGCAGCGATTGGACTGGGAGAACCGAGTTCCTCGCAGAATCTGAGCAACGCGACCACAGGCGCATCAGGCGCGGCAGTGGCCACCTGTGACGCCATCAGCGGCAACTGGGCGCTATCCAACACCTCGTGCGCTGTGAGCCTTGCCAGCCCATCAACTTTCACGGCTACGCAAGGCACCATCGCGGACAACATCAAAGCGGCCTGGGGCGCAAGCGACGGTGCATCTAGCTACGACGTGCAGTATCGTCAGACGGGCGCCCCCGGCTGGACGCAAGCCACAGGCGTCAGCAGCGGGTGGACACTGCCGGTTTCTGACGTGAACAACTACGAATTCCAGTTGCGTGCCAACAACGTGCTGGGCGCTAGCGATTGGAGCGTTACCGCAACGGGCTGGATCCAGCGCTGCGATGCTGCACCGATCAACTGGGGCGTGGCATCCTTGTGTTCGGCGTCACCAGCAGTGACCAAGACAGGTGGAACACTGGTACTCACCAGTGCCACACCAGGCGCAAGCGGCGGCACTACGGCCGCGTGCGTGGCTGGCAAATGGTCGCTGAGCGCCAGCTCTTGCGTCGTGGCGATGGGTCTCAATGCCACCGATGGCACCTTGGAAGACGAAGTGGCCTTGGCATGGACGAGCTCTATCTCTGGCATGAACGGCGTGAAATACGACCTGTATCGAGGTGAGCAGAAGATCATCAGCAACGGCAAGACGCTCGCTGCCTCGGACGTGCCCGATGAGCGCGGGGTGGAGCAGACCTACAAGGTGCAAGCCATCCTGAACAATGAGGTCGTAGGCGAAGCGCAGGATATTGGCTATCTCCCCGCCTGCCGTGCAGCACGCCTGATCGGTGCCAGCCTGAATGCGGATATGTCGGCCATCAGCGGCCTGGTTGAACAGTGGAGCTGCCTGGAGAGCCTGACCAGCACCAGCGCGATTGATCTTCAAGCGAAGCAAGACGTTGGTGTGACGGGCGAGAAGATCTACAAGAGCTTCAGCGTGGCCGTTCCGACGAGTCTGCCGGACGGTTCGCACGTCCTGCACCTGGGCCTGCAGTCTCAAGGCGTGGTGCTGAACGCTGACCGGGTGTACGATGTGCCGTTCGCGCTTGATCGTGCTTCGATCGCGATCAAGAACATGTCGATCATCTACAACGGCTCCAATGCCACCAACGGCATGGAAGCCAACTCCATCGGCCGATTTGGCATAAAAATGGACGGTGGATCTGGAATCGGTTTTGCCGAAGAGCTGAAGTAGAGCCGAAATCCAAACACGACAAAAACGGGCGCTTTTAGCGCCTGTTTTTTTTTCCGCTGAAGTCACCATAGCGCTTATGGATTCACAAGCAAATACCAACGGCCTTCGGTTATCGCGCCGTTCGGTTTTGAGCATCATGGGCCTGCCACTTCTGGGCATGTCCACAGCCTGGGCTCAATCAGGGCGAAAGACTGCCACTGCTCAAATGAACGAAATGCAGCGGCAAATGTTGACATCGCTGCCGGTCTTCCCATGGCTGAGTCTGCTGGAATCCACGCCCACAAAGATTCAAAGCCATGTGCAAACCTTGATCACCAGCGCGCCAGGAATATTGCATGCGTGGAGTGATTCTGGGGTGACGGGTGGCGATGCGCTGAATATCAGCAAGCCCCTGGGATCTGGATTGCTAGGCGAGCAGGATCTGAAGATCCTTTCCATGGCTTTCAATGCATCGAGAAAGCTTGAGCTGGTCACCTTCATGGTGGATCGCGGGTGGAAAAACGCGAACGCTCAGCCGCTCGTCAATAGGATCACAAGCCGCTACTCGATGTATGCCAGTCCGGTCAGAATCATGGATGGCGAGTCCGAAGCGACCGATCAATACTTCCTGTTCGACATTGGCAAGTTCGTGATTGAAATTGCCGTTCCGCAGCATGGCTCGTTCCTGCCGGTATATTTCACGACCAAGGAAATTCATAAGAAGATACGGACAATGGACGGAACTTATGACATCTTTCGGGAAAGTCTCGAAAAAATCAACGCACAATAAACCATCGATCTGACTCACAAAATGTTCAAAAAAACTCTGCTTTCAGTTTCATTGTTGCTCGGCAGCATCAGCATTGCCTGTGCCGGGACGGGCATCGAGGAACTGGAAAAAAAGCTCACCAAGAGCATGCCAGGCCTGAATGTTGAGTCTCTCAAAGAGACACCAATGCCCGGAATTTTCGAGCTGGTATCCGGTGGCGACGTGGCCTATGTCTCGGCGGACGGCGTGCACATGATCCAGGGCACGTTGTTCAATGTGCCGGAGCGAAAAAACCTTTCTGAGCAAACGCTTGGAAAGATCCGCTCCAAATCGGTTGCGGCCCTTGATGCGAACTCCTTGCTGGTCTACCCTGCAAAGGGTAAGGCCCTGCATACCATCACGGTATTCACGGATCCATCCTGCCCCTATTGCCATAAGCTTCATGACGAACTTGGCAAGCTGAACGAGCTGGGTGTGACGGTCAAATACGCCCTGTATGCCCGTAGCGGCAACGGAACCCTCACGGGTCGGCAACTGCAAACGGTACTTTGCTCCAAGAATCCCAAGCAAGAACTGGATCGGTTTTTCAAGAATGCGGCACAGAATTCGGAAGGTGCTGAGTGCAGCAAGGCGAATGGCCTGGAGAAGATCGCCAAAACTGCGCAACAGGTGGGCCTGCAGGGCACCCCGCATATTGTGACTGACAGTGGTTTGTCGTTTGCTGGCTATCGACCGGCTGAAGAGCTATTCAAGGTGCTCCAGCGCGGCAGCGAATAATTTGTTTCTTTCGTGGCTCCCTCTAAGACCTGCAATGGTCTTTTAACCGCCTTCGGGCGGTTTTTTTTCGCCTAGAATTTCTGACAATAAAAAACCCGCCGAAGCGGGTGTGGGTGTTGACATCCTCCCCGCCCTGAACGGGGGGCTTGTCGCGCATTGGGTCTTCGCCCAACTCAAGGCTTGGTCAGGAGTTGCGTCCAGTCCGCCTTGCCTGTCGGAAGCATGATGTACTTAGTCTTGTCGCCCGTGCCATCGTAGATCAATGGCAAGGTATCCAGCCTGGCAAGCATCGCCTGGCTGGAGTTGTCCTCGATCTGAAAAATTCCAATCCCCATGGCTTGCTTCAGATTGGCATCATTTTTCAGGCGTGCCGGATTCATCCACGGCGTAGAACGACCTTGCTCCGCGTACTCAATCAGCTTGGGCAGACCATCCCCTGAGATTTTCTGATAGCCCATGGCCATGGCCATGGCGCCGGTAGACATCTCATCCTTGCCACCGGACACCAACACAATGCGCAGCGGGCGTGGATTCTTGCCGCCGTCCAGCAGAGACTGGTGCAACCGCACCACATTCAGAAAGCTGCTTTTGCCGTTCTCATGGCCCAGATCGACCACGAACTGCAACGGGGCCATCTTGTTGGTCTTGCCACCGGGAATCACCAGACCGTGCATGTCCTGCGGGCGCAGGGCCTTGGCGGGGTTGTCCGCGAGCTGGCCGCGCACGTAGCGTTCCGTCATCATGTTGAGGTCGCGTTCCTTCTCCATGTCGATGAGCATCCCCACAAACAGATAGCGCTTGGTTTTGTCCGTATAGAAGACGAACAACTCCTTCCGGCCTTCCGGGGACTTGGCGTTGAAGATATCGGCCTGCACCACAAAGCCATCGAGGCCAGGAATGGGCGTCTCGACCTTGCTGACGACTTTCGCGTTTTCCACGCGGCTTTTCCCATCATCACCGAGCATGGCCTCAAGGCGCTCGCTCTTGCGCAACCAGTCGGGGATATCCTTGTCCTCGACGTTGCTCGTCTTGATGGGGCTCCCCTGGGATAGCTTGGTGGGCTTGACCACGAAATCGGACAGGCCACCTGCGGCGAAGGAACTGCCAGTGCCAGTGATGGCCAGACATGCGGCTACAGCCAAAACGCGAAGATCAGAGCGCATCGATACCTCCCTGGATGGCACGGCTGACCATGGCATTGAGCAGCAACAAATACTGCTGTGCGTTCGAGCTTGCATGGTCGGGAGTCACGACGATCTTGCCGCCAATGGCCACGGATGGCGTGGCCTTCAGGCCATACCGCTGGATGACGGAAGCGTGGGCCGGTAGGCGTTTTTCAATCCCCTTGGCCTGGGCATTCATGAAAGCCTGCAGATCCTTGCCGGAAGCCCCGGAGCTTTGGAGAACGGTGCGAATGATGTCCTCGTTGGCCAGTTTCGGGAGCGCTGGTTGACCGGTATCGGGATCGCCTTGGATGAGGGTATACATGGTGTAGTCGTAGAGATGAATCTTGCTGGGTGCAAGGCCCTGCATGATCAGGCGCCCATAGACCGCCAGCAATATGTTGTCGGAGTTGGACGTGATGACCGGGGTCGCGTCGAAACGATATGGGGTAGGCAAGGACTTGCCCCATTGAACCAGGCCGTTGTGATAGCTTCTGCAATAGGGGCAGTCGTAGGAAAAGAGCAGGCGGACAACCTTCTCCTCTCCCTTGATCTTGGGGGTAATGAGATCGTAGGGCTTGAAGCTATCTGCCGGTTGGGGGGCGCCGTTCAATGGTGCGGTTGGAGTGTTGGCAAGGGCGGAAAGAGGCGTTGCCGCGACGGCAGCGGCTGCCGCCAGAAGGGAACGTCGATAAGTGAATTTGCTCATAAAAAAGTCATGCAAGAAAAATTGTCACTCGATAAAGAAACCAGAACCCGTCACGGACATGACCTCATTCAGTGAGGTCGATCCATCTAATGCCATGCGCATGGCATGCTGGGCCAGTGTCTGATATTGCTGCTGGCCCTCGGCTGCGCGAATCAAAGATTTGAGGTTGCCTTCTTCAATCGCTTGACGAGCCTCGGGCGTCGGAATAATCAGTTCAAAAACCGGCGTTCTGCCAGCCCACCCCTTGGTGCAATGCTCGCAACCATTGCGATCGGGCTCGTAGAGAATGTCCACGGAAGCGATTTCGTCATCCGTCAGATTTTGAGATTTCATCTGTCCAATCGCGTACTGCGTGACAGGCGTTTCGACCTTGCAATGAGGGCAAAGGCAGCGCACCAGGCGCTGAGCCATGAATCCCCCGACAGATGCAGCCAAGGCGTTTTGGTCAACCCCCAAATCGAGCATGCGGGTCAAGGACACGGCAGCGCTGTTTGTGTGGAGCGTGGACAGGACAATGTGACCCGTTAGCGCCGCCTGGGTTGCAATGCGCGCCGTTTCGGAATCACGAATTTCACCCACGAGAATGATGTCCGGGTCTTGCCGAAGCATGGACTTGAGCGCCGATGCAAAAGTCAGGCGCTCATTGGTCTGGGCTTGCACGATCCCGGAAATCCGATATTCGATGGGATCTTCGGCCGTGATGATCTTGACCTTTGGCGTATTCAGGTGCTGCAAGATGCCGTAGAGCGTGGTGGTCTTGCCAGAGCCCGTTGGGCCGGTGACCAGGAATAGTCCCTGTGGTTGGGAGACGACGGTGCGGATGGTGGATCTGATGATCTCCGGCATTTGCAGCTCATCGAGCGTCATGAGGGTTGCCTGCTGGTCAAGCAGGCGGCAGACAATGGACTGACCTACACCAATGGGCAAGATGCTCACTCGGACATCGACAAAGCGACCATCCACATCGAAGCGAAATTTGCCGTCTTGTGGAGTCAAGCGCTCGACCAGCGATTTCTTGCACTTCACGCGAAACTGCTTGTCGAACTCCCTGGACATTTGCGCGGACTGCCTGGCAACCTCGACCAACTCACCATTGCGACGAAAGCGAATGATGCATTCCGTGTCGGTGTCTTCGAAGTGCAAGTCGCTGATGCTCTCGCGGGCTGCGCGTCGGAAAATGTCGTTCAGGAAAGCAACAGCGCCTGCATCAGTGCTGCCCGTGGAAATGAATTCTGTGGGTTCCTTTGCGACTTCATGGTGAACTCGGCCTATTGGTTTATGCATCAAGACAACCCCGGTGAAATGAAAGTATTTGGTATTCTATCGAATGACAGCGGAAATCCGATGGCCAACTCTGTGAAATGAATTGCCGGGAGATTCAGGCGCGATTGTTGCGAATTTACCAATGGTTTGAATCCGGTAAATTCTGATGTAACATGCAAATCATCTACGGTGCGTAATCATGGACACACTAGCTTTTAAAACGACATTGAACAATGACCACGAGGCTGAAGTCACGTGGCGTTGGTATCAGGGGAAAACCAAGAATCCGCTGGGCGGTTCGATTGTGGTCACCGATCTCAGCGAACTTTCCGGCGATCTCCGGGCCGTCGCGGAATTGCGAGCCATCAACTATCTTTTGCAGGAGCGGCAAGTTCACGGTGTCGGCCGACTCGGCTCCGGGGTTGCCATTCAGGTTTCCGATGGCGCGATTCGCAAAGCCTTGCTCAAGGGCGCGCTCAAAGCCAAGGGGAGCGGCAAGACGGCAAAGCACCGCGTCGCGCAGGCTGCCGAATTCATGGGCACCAAATTCTTCTGTGCGAGCGTGAGTGTTGAGCAACGATGGCGCGATGTGGAGTACAAGGCATTCGAAAATTGCACCATATCCATGCGCGCAGGTGAGCCGCGCGCCGTGCTGCCATGCGCATTGCTTGGGGAACATGTCGCGATCACGCGCCACGGCCTTTTCAGGCAGGTGGGCAGGATTGACCAACATCTCTCTCAATGGCAGGAAGATGATTTGACGAATGTCCCGGACGCACGGTTTGAGGCGGGTTGGCAATGGTTCAAACGCGTTTTGAGTAGCAAGAACACGCTGGAACTGTTGACGCGCAATGCACTCACCGACAGGCAGGCGCAAAAATATGGCCGCAATTCCCGCTATCTGCTTTTCCCGGACTCGCAGGTTCCAGCGGTGCTGGTGGTGTCGAAGGATGAATCGGGCTGGGCATTGGTCACCGTTCTGCGCGAAAAGCAGGTGAATTTTCTGGATCGGCCTGCCTATATGGTTGGCCAGCGGTTGGTAAACGCCCATGTCCATGAGCGTACAAAGGCCATGCGCAATTAAGGAGGGGAAATGCAGCGTTTTGCGACCGTATTCGAATATTGGCGCTCGTTGGAGGCCTTGACGCCGCAAGAGGCCTCCCGTGTAGACGCGCACCACGCAACGGCACCTGTATTCGGGTTGACGGCCGATCAGGCGTGTTCAATGCCTTGGGAGAGCGGTGCTCTTCAGGCCAGGCCTGCCAGGCGGGGACTGGAGTGGGCTTACGTGGCGCAGTGCGGCGTGCATGATGCAGATGCCGTCCATCGGCTGGTGTTGGCGGCGCTCAATGAAACCCCCGAATACACGGAGCAGCCCACGCACAGGACGCGCCTGTTCGATCTTGGATTTGATGCCCAGGGCTACCCCATGGCGCAATCATTCGCGCTGTCGCTGGCCGCATGGGCGGCGGGATACATCGTGGGCCAGGGCGGTGATGTTGAGGGCTTGCTTCGGGGCGGTGCGTTGCCGCTCAAGGGGTTGAACGCACCCCATGGCTGCGCGGCGCAAAGCGGGTTTGAAGGATTTGACATCCTGCAGGCGGCACTTACCGAGCTCATCGCTTCCCAGGAAACGGAACTGCGCAAGCAGAAAACACCTGCCAGCGCCCAATGGCTGGGCGAGTTGATCGCGGCGGTGGCGCAGCATCTGAGCCTGCCGGATGCCATCTTTGGCAAGCATGTGCAGTGTCGGGTCAAGGCATTTCAGGTGCGGCCCAAGGACGCGCGGGACAGTACCGAGGGGCGCGAAGGTCAGCAAGACGAGGGCGATGACACGCTCGCCAGCTTCTTCGTCCAAGACTTGCAGCGCCTGGAACGGGCATCGGGCAAGGGGGCGATGGGCAAGGCGGTATCTGCGTTCATTCAGGGGAGCGAGGAGGGCGAGCGGCTCGATGTGCATGACGCTGATTCGAATGAGGCCCTGGCCCATGCCTTGCATCCAGCGCGCATGCCAGCGGGCCGCTGGCCTTCGGAGCATGCGTTGGGATTCAGCCAGCAGTTGGCCGTGAACGAAACATGGAACGCTCTCAGAAGCCGTTCGGGCCTGTTCGCGGTGAATGGGCCACCGGGTACGGGCAAGACAACCATGCTGCGCGATGTGGTGGCAGCCGTGGTCACGGAACGGGCAGGCATTTTGGCCAGGCTGGGAGATAAGGCATTCGGTGGCAAAGAGTCCATGCGACTGGGCGACACCTGGGTGCCGTACTACCGTCTCAACAAGCTTCTGATGGGCCACAGCATCGTGGTGGCGTCGTCCAACAATGGGGCCGTGGAGAACATCACGTTGGAACTGCCTGGCGTGCAGGCCGTGCCTGAGTTGGTGGCCAGCCGTAGAAGTTACTACGCCGACATTGCCTCCAACGTCATCAAGAAGGATGCTTGGGGCCTCTTGGCCGCGCCCCTTGGCAAGAGCAGCAACCGCAGGGATTTTCTCAACGCCTTTTGGTGGGGGCGCGACGTGGTGGGGGCGGATGGGGCCGCTTTGCAGCAACCTGGGCTGCGTAGCCATTTGAAAGCCTTGTCAGAGCACCCCGCCACACCCCGGTCGAAGTGGGAGGAATGCGTAGATCTTTTCCAGAAGGCGCAGGCGCGGGAAAAGCGTGCTCGTGCCGTGGTCGCCAAAAAGGCCGATCGCCCGCAAGCAATAGCCAGCCTTGCGGCACAACAGGCCCAGGCCAGCGCTGCCATGCAGCATCTGTTGTCGGTAGTGGCGGCACAGAAGGACACCATTCAAAAGCTGGAGCACGCCTTGGGCGCCAAGGACGGGGCGATACAGGCCATCTCCCAACAGCATGCGCGCGTGCGGCAGCAAAAGGAGGAGCGGGGGCGCAACCGGCCGGGGATGTTGGCTTGGCTGTCAACGCTGGGGCGTTCACACCGAGACTGGTGGCAGAGCATTCAAGAGACCGAGACCCGGTTGTCTGCCTTGCAGGCGCAACTGGATGGCGCACAACGTTCCAGGTTGGATGATGCCGTCCGCCGTGCCCGTGCCATGGATGAAGTGGCTCAGTTGGCACGCAAGGCTACGGCATTGCAAGCCGCCTTGCGTGAAGCGCGGGCAAGCCTGGTCGCTGAGCAGCAGCTCTTGGAGTCAGACATGGCGGAACTGGGAGACGCCTGGCTTGATGTCGATCTGGAGCATGATGCCCGTGAACGGCGGGAACCCTGGGCGGTGCAGGAATGGCAGCAGGCCCGCCAGGCGCTATTCCTTGCGGCTCTGGATGTTCAAAGGGCCTTCATCGAGAACAACGCACGGCAATTCATGGCCAACATGGGGTTGGCCAGTGATTGGCTGTCGGGCAAGCCGATGCCAGAGGATCTGGCGCAACTTGCGTTGGAGTCGCTGTGCCTGGTAGTTCCCGCCAGCTCCACCACTTTTCTAAGTCCTTGATTCTTAAGGACTTTTTGATAGGGGAAACGCTCACACTATGGGGTAACACCAAGGGTCACACTTTGGAGCCTCATAGTGCGTTCATCCGCCTACCTCGTACAGACCCGTAACGGCGTCTATCACGCCCGGTTCGTTGTTCCTCAGCATCTTAGAAACCCTTCTGAGAGCAGGGAATTCAGGGTCTCAACCCTTACCAAAGACCCACGCGACGCCAAAGCGCGTTCGCGGCTTTTGCGCGTCCTGGTAGAACAAATCTGGGCGACTTCTCGGGTACTCTCTCGGTCATCACTTGTTGCATATTTGCAAGCTCAGATGACGACCTTCCGAAAGCCTCAGCTTCCCATCCCCTTTAACGCGCACAAGGACGACAACGGGGAATGGCGCTTCACAGACGTCAAGCCCGAGGACGTGCCCGCTATCGACGACTTCCTAGAAGCCATGGATCGTCATGCAGCGCGTTCAGTGCCGCTATCTCAAATAGCGTTGAACACGACCCATGACGAAAAAATCAACGACCCCGGCAAGCTTGCGCCCGCGGCAAAAAAGCGGGTCACCCGGATGGCTGCGGAGTATTTGAAATACGAACAGCAAAGAGAGGTTGACCAAGAAATCGGGGTCAAGAAGGTTCCTCAGATTAGGACTCGCCTGCGCCCCTTTCTTGACACCTATGGCACCCGCCAGATTGGGAGCCTGACGCCTGCCGACATTGAGTCCTATCGCAAGATGTTGGTTTACTACCCCAAGAACGTCTACAAGCTTGCCTCAGCAGCGGGATTGACCTTTGACCAGATTGTTCAGAAGTCAAAAAACAAAACGCTCTTGGACAATAAAGGGCAACCCGCCGAACGGATTTCATCTTTGACGGTCGATGGCTATATGATGACCGTATCGAATTTCTTGGAGTATTGTAAAAAGCAATTTGCTATCAACCCAACCGTAATGGAAGGGTTTGCGAATAAAGTGGGCAAGGCAAAGGAAGGCATCAAGCGCAGAGCCTTCAACAAAGATGAAATGCAAAAAATCTTTGAGTCCGCCTACTATTCGGAGGCTACCTATAACTGTGCCTATCAATATTGGGTGCCACACCTTGGCGCATTTACAGGCGCACGGGTCAATGAAATTTCCCAACTTACCCCGGATGATGTTGACCAGGATAAGGATGGAATTTGGTTCATCAAAATTACAGCCTCTGATGAAGATGATGACAAGTCAATTAAGAATGAGGAATCTCGTCGCATCATTCCAGTTCATCAAAAGCTGATTGACCTGGGCTTTATTGACTATGTAAAATCTCAAAAGGAAGCTAAGGCGACAAACCTTTTTGATATCAATAAAGCAAAAGCCGATAAGTTTGGGAAGGTGCCTTCTGAGTGGTTCAATCAAAAATATCTAAGAAAATATATCGGCATCGACGACAGGTCAGTCGTTTTCCATTCATTCAGACATAGATTTATTACGTCGTTGGCACAATCAATTATTGATGGCTCTGGTTTGTCAGAGGATTCCGTCATCAAAGAGAGAATTCCAGAGGCATTGGTTTTAAGGCGCATTGTAGGTCACTCAGTTGCGCATAACATCACCGCAGGCCGAGGGCTATATGATGCCCATACAGACACCTACACCGGAGAATTTTCTATCGCTAGTATGAAAAGAGTCATTGATAAGCTAAGTTACGAGGGTGTGACCTTCGCTAAATTTCAGCCTATCGAGGCAGGTAAAAGACGGCGAGTTATGTTAAAGTAAAGCGCTCAATTAGATTGGGTTTTTCACTAATGAGAGGATGGGGATAATGGCTTATACATTTGAAGAGATTAAGAAGCTTGAACAAAAAGCCGCTGAGGCTGCTCAGAAGCTTCAAGAAGCCCGGCAGGAATTTAAGAGCGTTAGCATTGTAAAAGTCAAGGAAGAAATCAAGCTCTTTGGATTGTCTCCCCTCGAACTATTTACACGCCAAGAAATTGAATCCGCTCTTGACCGCGCTCCTAAAAAACAGTCATCAGAAAAGCCAAAAGACGATGACGCTAAGCCGCGTGTAAACGTCGTTATTTTCCGCGACCCTGCTAGCGGTACCGAGTGGAATGGCAAAGGCCCAATGATTCCTAAATGGCTTGTGGCGTTGAAGCAAGACGGGAAGCTTTACAAAGATTTCTTGGTCGAGGGTACAAAGTGGAACGGTAAGCCGGAGAAGGCCCCACATTGGGTTAAAGCGTTACAGGAAGAAGGCGTCTCGCTCAGTTGATGTTCGAGAATTAAAAAAGGGGCTTAGGCCCCTTTTTTGTTTGGCAAATCAAAAATTTTTATCTGCCGATTCAACCTTGCCGCCGCAAATTTTTACGGATATGGTTTTGCCGCTTAAATTTCCATGCCCTCGATATTGCCAGAGTTCTCGCCATCCTTCATTTCCGCTATTACATCTTGTGTATTCTTGGCGATGACGAACGTCTGGCGCTCCGGCAATCATCATGACCTCAGATGCATCTTTTCCTCGTGTGATGTTCCAATACTGATTTTGGTCAATTGCCATCGCGGCAGTGGATGATAAAGCGAGTGTGACTAATAAATATTTGATTGCTTTCATTTGTTTTCCTTGGTTTAGTATATGGCTTTATGTTTTTTACTTTCGCTTGAAAAAATCATCTAAGCTTTGGTTGTAATCCTCTACGCCTAAGTCTTTCTTTGCTCTTGTGGACGTGTAGGGCAATAATCCGGGCGCATTGCATTGGGTACAAACCTTTTGGCGTGTTGTGTGTCTCCATATGGTATATATAAGCCCCGGGAAAAATAGAAATAAATATAGAACGATTTCTATGAGTAAATGCCCCTTTGTATGGGTTTTGCCGTAGGTAAAGCAATTGCATTCTTGGCAATAAAAAGGGGGCTTTTTACCTTTTGGTATCGTATTAAATTTTCCCGTCGATTGTTCGTTGTCATTCTTCATAGAGCCTCCGGTTCCTTAGGTGCTTCCGTTTCAAAATTTAGAAGTACCTTTAACAGCTCTTTATCCTTTTCATCCGCACACTCGACAAGCTTAATAAGTGCCTTTCTTGCGTAGACTTCTTTCTTGCTTTGGCTGATAAGTAGAGCACCAACAACCGTTTTTCGTTTGTCGATGAGCTTTCTATTCTGTTTGGTTGTAATCTTTTTGAGTTCCTTTGTTTGCTCTTTGATTTGCTCTGCTCTTTCCTCTAATCGTTTTAATCGTTCCGTATAGCTAGTACTCATAGTCTATCTCCTTATATATTAAATATACCGATTTGGAGGTCAATAGCAAATATTATCGAATCTTGGAAAAGTTCTGATAATATAAATTCATGGAACACGCTGGTATATATCAATGGCTAGATAGCATAGCCCTCTGCAAGAGCTCATTTACGCAAACTAAAGTTTGCCCATTCGGCATGGGCTACGCCCCTGCACCCCGATGCTTCGCATTCTTCTATGTATTAGTTTTTATCCTTTGTAAACCGTCTGACGACGATTCACATTTACCAGTGGGGTGCGTCTAATGGCTGCGCTTGCCACATGGTTCACCCCCGTTTTAAGCGTCTTGTCTCGCTCGGACGGTAAAAGCGCCGTAGCCGCTGCGGCTTATCGTGCTTGTACAAGGCTTCACGATGCCCTCTATAAAAAGGTGCATGACTACACCCGTAAAGGTGGTCATGTGCTTTCTAAAATATTTGGGGACCACAATTTCAGTGTTGAAGAATTGTGGAACGCTGCCGAAGCTGCTGACACACGGAAGAACTCAAGAACGGCCAGAGAACTTATGGTTCCTCTTCCTTTCGACTGGACGGATGAGCAGCGCGAGAAATATTGCGATGACCTTATAGCAATGCTTAAAAAGTCTTATGGCGTTGCCGGTGTTTATTCCATTCACAAACCGCACGATGGGCGGAACTACCACGTTCATATTCTATTTACGACCCGAGAGGTGGTGGCCGGTAAATTTCTGAATAAAACGAGAGTTCTAGACGAGGGAAAGAAAAACGGGGAAATTACCAAGCTGCGTGAGAGGGTTGCAGAAATAACCAATGAGCATTCAAAGAAAAATGGTTCTGATTTTTACGTTACGGGTGGAACGTTTGCAGAGCATATTGAAAATCATATACCTACTGTAAATATTCCTATCAATGCATCTAAGGAACACCGAAAAGATTTAGAAGAAGATAATGAAGAAATTAAAAAGACAAGAAGCCAAGTCTCCAAGATGCAGGAAGAATATGAGACAGTTCAAAAGGCAATAGCTGCGCTAAAAGAAGTCAAAGAAGAGATGGATGCAGCGGCATTGATTGATGTACCAGCCACGCAAGAATTGCCGCCGCCCATTGTTCAGACTTCAAAGCCCAGGTTCTGGGAAGAGCAGACGAAAGACGTTGACCAACGAAAGAAAGCGGAAGCGGCTGAGCGTAGGCTCAATTTTCTAAATGAGGCGTATAGGGTGCGCAATGGATATAACCTAGTTGTCAAAAGCCGTAAAGATGCAGAGACCACTAAGAAGAATATGAATGCACTTAAAAATGAAATTGCAAGCATCAGAGCAATGGAGCCGACAATTTTCGAAAGTGTCTATCACAAGATGCACGACTTGATATCTAAATTCGGCTTGAATTCCGTTGCACCTATTGACGCAATTGCAGAGCGAAAAAATGAAATTCAGCGTCTCAGCAAAAGCTGGCACGAGAAAAAGAAAGAGCTAGACCGCTTAGCCACTCTTACTAATGACAAAGAGAATATGAAAATGTTCTATGCCTGGCAAATGGATGAGAGATATAAAAACGCAATTGCTGAATCTACTGCCCAGATTCCAAAATTTAATCCGGGTAACAATATTGTTGTAAATAAGCAACAATTGGATTATTCAGACCATCCATATTACATAGCGGATGAACCTAAGCCTTATTGATATCAAACCCCAGCACTTGGCGGGGCGTTATGGCCTAGTTTTCTATTTCTGCTTGGCTTTGTACAACAGGTGCCATGTGCCATAGATATAGCGGCACGCGACCGGGTGCGGTTCCAACGCGATGCATAGCCGCTTACCTTCGCTAACCGAATAGAGACGCACGCCGACTAACCCAGCCACAGCCATTTCGGGTTCTGTCGATGGCAATAAGTTGCCGTACTGGTCGGTTTCTGTTTTGCTTGGTGCATGAGCACGTTTACGTTGGGATGATACTTTTGCATTTGTCATGCTTTCAGCGTACTAGTCAAAACGGTGCTGTCAAATATGTCAGGGGATATCAATTAATCACCCTCTTGGGAAGAATAGGAATACTCCGACAAAAGTATCACCCTGATATCAGGCGTCTAAGATTCGTTCCTTAAACTTGCTTTATTGCGTAGGTAATGATATTTTGATTGCACAAAGAAAAAGCCCGCATGAGGCGGGCTTTTATATCGCATCTGTTTCAGACCGGGCTGCGATATGGGGCAACAATCAAATGATACTAAATATTCATCCATTGTCAAGTAAACAACAGGTCGGCATGAAAGCCGACAATGTCAAACGCTAAATTAAAGGCATTTAAAAGCCCTAATCGTGGGTCTATACGTGTAACCATGGCGTCCCGCCTTATGGCAGGATTTTACGACCAGTACAAGCGCAACCTTAAAGGCTCTTCCGTCATCGGGTGCGGAAGGTGGAAAGCCTACGGACGTGATTCGACCACCGCAGAAATTAAGGTAGACGAACACGGCGCACGGATGGAAGGACATTTTATATGTGGCAATGTCTGGACGTGTGACCATTGCGCCCGCGACAGAGTAGCCCAGGCGCGTTCTTGGATTCGAGCGGCACTCATACCCGCCCTGGAAGCCCATCACCTAAGCGCAGGCATGATGACCTTTACCATGGCGCACACTTATGAAGGCGATTGGACTGAATCAATCAATAGGCTGCACGATGCCTATAAGCTCTTCGATAAAAATATGTCGCGCCGCTATAAGGCTATCGGAAGCATAGGCAAACTCAAGAGCCTAGAAGCACCAGTAGGCAAAAATGGCATTCACGGACATTTTCACGTCCTGGTAACTTATGCCGAAGGCGTAGATATGTCCGCTTTCGAGACAGTAGCCCGCAGGGAATGGGAAAAGGCTGTCCAGCAGGTGGGAGGGGAATGCAATGAACGGGGCTTTGACCTCAAATTGAACGCTATGGCCGACTATTTGGCTAAGCATGACCTAGCCCATGAAATGTCCAGCCATGACACCAAGGAAGCCCGTAAGAAAGGGTTATCACTGGTGCAACTGTTAGACAGGGCAGCACGCGGCGATAAAAAATCATCCGCCGAATGGCTCAGAGCTATTGAAGCCCTACAAGGCCGCAGGCGCTTCCATGCGGGCGATATCGCTTCCAAGCTGGGCATTCCTACATGCTCCGAGTGGGAAGATGAAGAGCATCAAGCCGAGCTCATGGAGCATAACGCCAACGCCCCAGAGCCCGTAAAAATCACTTATCCGCTACGTGACCACCTAAGAGCAACCGCCATTGACCATCCAAGGTTTGGATTGGCTCTTATATTGCGTGCAGCAAGAGGCGGAGACGCTGAGAAGGTATGGTCTATCGTCAAGAAGCTTTGCGACGAGTACGACGCATTTAGACGAAGCCAAGCAATCACACCAGAACAGAAAATAGAAGAACGGCTATTTGCTGAGGTGGGGAAAGATATTAGTTTTGATTGGTGATTTTTTCGTCGTTGCGAAAGCGCCTCAGTTATTTAAGTCTTTTGCTATGAAAATTGACGAGTATTTCATTTTGAGGCATAATTTGAGGCTTTGCCATCAAGGTGGTTGATGGTGTTAGTCGGTTCATAAGGCATCAAATGAGTAACGAGCGCAAAACTGAAAATATTGTAAGAGATGCACTTACAAAGAATGGCTATTACGGCTCTGTTTCGGTTCTTGTCGAAGAGCAAAAAAGCAATATTGAAGATGTTAAATCTTTGATGAAATCCGCTAGCAAGTCAGGCGGTACCGGTATAGGTGCGCCAGAGTTTATTATCAGCTCACCTTATGCGCCAGACTTCCTAATCGTCATCGAGTGCAAGGCAAATGTTAAAGACCACAAGAGTTCATCTATTGATGCCATTCTGAATGGTGCACTTATAGATGAAGTGGAAGATGTGAAAATTAAGCGCGTGAAGCGGTTTGCTGTTGATGGCGTCTTCCACTATGCAAAAGCCCTATCTAAGAAATTTAACGTTATTGCGATTGGAATTAGTGGGGAAACCAAGAAGCAAGCTTTGTTAGATACTTATCTTTGGCCCAAAGGTGGAGATAAGCCAAAAGTGCTTTGCTCAAAAGATGGTGCTTCGCTTAATGGAATAATTTCTTGGACTGATTACATCGAACACGCAACTTTTGACCCTACCGTTCAAAAATTGCGCTTTGATGAGTTGATGGATTTCGCCTCTGAATTGCATGACTTCATGCGTGACCATGCAAAATTGACGGAAAGCGAGAAGCCGTTAGTCGTCAGTGGAACTCTTATTGCGTTGAGGAATAACGCTTTTGCCGCTTCGTACAACGTCCAAACACCTGCGCAACTACAAAAAGATTGGATGCGCGTCATCAAGGAAGAAATAAGCGCCGCGTCTATTCCTCAGGCTAAAAAAGACAATATGGCGCAGCCCTATTCAAGCATTGGTGTTCATCCAGAGCTTGGGAAGGCTTCAAAAGCGTATCCCAAAGGAGCATTGTTTGAGTTGATTGATAGGCTGAATTCGAAGGTTTGGCCTTTTATTAGCGTATATCATGATTTCGATGTTGTGGGTCAGTTTTACGGGGAATTTCTTAAATATACTGGTGGTGATAAAAAAGCACTTGGAATTGTTCTTACCCCGCGACACGTTACCGAACTGTTTGCACTTCTTGCGAATGCAAACAAGACAAGCAAGGTTTTAGATATTTGTGCTGGAACTGGTGGATTCCTAATATCTGCCATGCACAGGATGTTTAAATCAGCCACCACTGAGGCGGAACGGACTGCTATAAAGTCGAGTGGTTTGGTTGGTGTTGAACAGCAACCGAATATGTTTGCGTTGGCCGCTTCCAATATGATTCTTCGGGGTGATGGGAAGGCTAATCTTTATCAGGGTAGCTGTTTTGATGATGCTATCGCAAAGGCTATAAAAGCGCATCAATGTGATATTGGAATGGTGAATCCGCCTTATAGTCAAAGTGATAGCGACTTGCATGAATTGCGCTTTGTTAAGCACATGCTTGATTGTCTTAAAGAAAAGGGCGTTGGTATTGCTATTGTGCCAATGAGCTGCGCTCTGAATGCTGATTCATTGCGTGCAGAGATTCTTAAAGAGCACACCTTAGAAGCCGTCATGTCTATGCCTGACCAGCTTTTTTATCCGGTTGGCACAGTGACTTGCATAATGATTTTTACTGCTCATATCCCTCATCATGTATCTAATAGAAAAACATGGTTTGGATATTGGAAAAATGACGGCTTTGTTAAGACAAAAAACAAAGGACGAATTGACCAAAATTTGACGTGGGAATCCATTCGAAATCGTTGGGTTGAGGCTTTTCGCAACCGTGAGGTTCATCCTGGTGAAAGTGTGATGATGCATGTCGATGCAGAGATGGAATGGTGCGCGGAAGCTTATATGGACACTGACTATGCCTTGATTCAGCAGCAGACCTATGAGGCGGCAGTTCGTGACTATGCGATATATAGAATGCTAGGTCAGACTAATAGTTCTAATTTAGAAGAATCGGATGTTGTTGAGGTTATCGGAGACGACAAATGAAGCTTGTACCCTTATCAGAGCTATTCCGGGTCACTTATGGGGTTAACTTAGAGTTGAATAAAATGACCCTAAGTGCAGATGGAATCCCATTTGTTGGCCGTTCAGAAAGAAATAACGGAGTTACAGCACGAGTAGCTAAAATCCCTGGCGTAATTCCCAACCCGGCTGGAACGCTCTCTGTTGCTGGTGGCGGTTCCGTTTTGGCAACTTTCTTGCAACCGGAGGAATTTTATTCAGGTCGTGATTTGTTTTATCTCACCCCGCTTTTTGATATGACGGACAGTGTTAAGTTGTATTACTGTGCGTGCATTCGTGCCAATAGGTATAGATATAGCTATGGACGGCAAGCAAATAAGACTTTGAAAAGTTTGATGTTGCCGGCGCCTGACTCCATTCCCTCGTTTGTTGATGAGGGGTTGAGTCGGGTAGTTGTCGAGTACGGCAAGCGGCTTGCCTCTATTTGCCCTGGCCAGTGAGTCCGATGCGGAATTGAACCCGCGTCCGCAAACGCACCCAGCAAGGTAGATTGACAGGGGTCACACTGCGGGTCACACTCTGGGGGCACACTTTTCAACCTCCCTCGGTGTACCGGACATAGTGGAGCTTTGTAGTGTTTCTTCCAAGTCCTTGATTTAAAAGGACTTTGGCGGATTTGGTGGGAAACTCTCCTGAGTCCCGCCGTCTCCACCACGTTTGCGTCGATACCCCGAATGTGTGCCAGGCTGGGCCAGGAGAGTATTGGCTGGTTGCTGGTGGATGAGGCTGGGCAGGCCTTGCCATCGCATGCAGTGGGTGCGCTCTGGCGCGCTCGTCGGGCCGTGATCGTGGGTGACCCGCTGCAACTGGAGCCGGTTCAGACTTTGCCTGCGGCGCTGGAAGCCAAGCTGGCCGAGGTCTATGGAGTGGACAAGCAGTTGTGGCCCAGCTACGCATCGGCGCAGAGCTTGGCCGATAGGGCAACTCGAATAGGCACCTGGGTGCCCAGCGCCGGGGGGCAAGAAGCCTGGGTCGGGTGCCCGTTGCGGCTGCATCGTCGCTGTGACGAACCGATGTTCTCGATCAGCAATGCCGTGGCCTACGGCGGTCAGATGGTGCAGGGCAAGAAGTCATCGGATGTGGCGCTGCCGTCCAGCTGCTGGATCGATGTGAAGGGGAAGTCAGCACAGGGTCACTGGGTTGAGGATGAAGGCACTCAACTGGTTGCATTGGTGCAAACCCTTTTGGGCAAGCATCAGGTCGATCCCCGGCAGGTTGCTCTGGTGTCACCATTCAGAGACGTGGCACGGCAGCTCAAGCTGCTGGGCAAGAGGTTCGGATTGGAGGACAAACTCACAGGCACCATTCACACGGCGCAGGGCAAAGAGGCCGATGTCGTGGTGCTGGTTCTGGGCGGCGATCCGAAGGCGCCTGGAGCCAAGGCCTGGGCAGCGGCCAAGCCCAACTTGCTCAATGTAGCGGTCTCTAGGGCGAGGAAGCGGCTGTATGTGATTGGCAATGCCTCCCTGTGGCAAGGCTTGCCGCACTTTGACGAACTGGGCGCGCAACTGTCGATCTGCGATTTGGTGCAAGCCTGAGATGGAAGCGGGCGGCGTGCTCAAATCGAGCTGTCCGAGCCGTCGTCGTCGCCAACCAGGTTCGGGCCTTGTATGCGTTGCTGTTCCCTGTGCTCCAGATGCGCCAACCTCAGGGCCTCCTCGCCACGCGCTGCAAACCCCTTGGCCAACAAAGTGAATTTTTGAGGATCGGCCAAGGAAAGTGAAAGCAAGGCGTCAGCTACGGCGGTTATATAAGGAGTCGCCTCGGGCGCGTAACGTTCGTACACATCGATTTGCAGCATCGACCCCTTGCCGCTCAGAAGCCAGTTGATGTCCAGACCCATCTCACATGCCTTGGTGAGGACGCTCCCATTGGGCAAGGTTGCGCCAGATTCGTACTTACGCACCGTCGTGACGTCGATGTCCAGTTTGCCAGCCAGTTCGTTCTGGTTCAGATCCATGGATCGGCGCCATGTGCGAAGACGGGCGCCGGTTCTGTTTTCTGTAATCACCATGGCTTAGATGTGTGTAGTTGTAAAAAAACAATGCGAAAAAGCATCTTTTTATCAAAATAAGGTGGAAAAAGCAGTTTTTCGTTAATTTATGCTTACAATTGCGCCATTGTTGAAACATGCATTGGCAGGATCATGAAGGACATCATTTCTCTGAATCGAAGTTTCCTGTTGTTGGCTAGGCAGCACGCCAATGATCCCGTGGCATCTCTGGCGACAGGCTTGCCCAAAGAGACGCTCAAGGTGCTTGAAGGCCTGAGCATCGAGCAGATCGATACCCTGGCGGCAAACCTGCCGTTGTCCGTGTTCACCATGCGACTCAATCCATCGCAGATTGAAGTGGCTGCCAAGGATGAGCCGCATGCAGCCTCCCGGTTCATGGTGTCTGCGCTGGCAGCCAGGAGTGACACTGGGGCCATTCAGTGACAACCCTGGCTCAGCTGGAGGCACTGACTACAGCCTCCAAACTCATTGGCATGAACTTGCGCCTCACAATTGTGGGCGCGTTGACAGGTGTTTCCGATCGGACGCTACGAAAAATGTGGCGTGAAATACACGGGAAAAGTTCATCCAATGGCAAGCTCCCCGAATCGGTGTTGTCCTTCATCACCAGCAGGCAGGCGGCAGCGGACATAGCCGCGTTCATGAGCGTGTACCTTCACCAATGCGGCCCCGTCAAAACAATTGACCCTAAAAAGTTGACATATGCCTTGGAGCTGTGCGCCCGCATGAACATTGAAGTCAACATCAACATTGCCTACTACGGGTTGAGAGACCTCCGGGCAGGACTCATCTCCTTCCCGAAGTGCAGCGGCTGTGGCGCGAAGTTTATATATGACACGGAAAAAAAGCACACAAACCGTTGTCCGTTTTGTAACCAGTCGCCAACCAAGTAAACAATGCTCTCTTGGGTCAAAAAGCTGGCTCGAAAAACCGCGCCCACGTCAAGCGCGCCGACACCCGAGCACCTGAAGATTGCCATCCTGAAGAAGGACATTCCGCGCTATCCGCCCTTCATGAAGGGCTTGCCGGTTGAGAGGCCGGATGAGATTGTTGCGGTGCAGGATGAGCTGCTCACGCAGATCTACCAAAGCACCAAGGTCACCAGCGACGTATTTCAGAGGCACTACCGAGGCGCCATCGACAGGTTCGCCCGCTTCGTGCACTTGCTGCCCGCTTCCCAGGCCCATCACCATCGCGGTGCAGGCGGGCTTTTGCGCCATTCCCTCGAAGTCGGTTTGTGGTCTCTTCGCGAGGCCGACAAGATGCTGCTGCTGGAGCTTTTCAAGACACCGGGCCATCGGCGTGAAATCGAGCCGCGCTGGCTGCTCACGGCGTTCCTGGCGGGCCTTTGCCATGATGTTGGCAAGCCCGCGACGGATGTCATCGTCAAGAACCATGGCAGTACCAAGCAATGGAACCCAATCGAGCGCAGCCTATGGGACTGGGCGACGAGGGAGGGCATTGACGCCTATTTCCTGGAGTGGCAGTCAGGCCGCGCCAAGCACCATGTGGCCCT
The DNA here is from genome assembly GCF_001023515.1 of Diaphorobacter sp. J5-51. Taxonomy (NCBI): domain Bacteria; kingdom Pseudomonadati; phylum Pseudomonadota; class Betaproteobacteria; order Burkholderiales; family Comamonadaceae; genus Diaphorobacter; species Diaphorobacter sp. J5-51. The sequence goes on from NZ_JSYI01000029.1 coordinate 72,287, forward strand.
GACGGGGGCGATTGCCAAGAACATCATCACGGATGAAACCCTGGCCTGGATTGCCGGTGAGAGCCCGCAGCTCATGGTGTGGTTGATGGAAACCCTCAATGGAACGCCAGGCAACACCAATCCGCTGTTTGACATCGTGATCAAGGCGGATCAGAAGAGCGTGGAGCGCGACCTGAAATCCATGGGGGCGGTCATGGCGGGCTATGACCTGGGCGTGCCCGTCGAGCGCATGCTCACCGACATCATGCGCCGCCTGATTCGCCAGGGGATTTGGAGTGTGAACGAGCCAGGCGCGAAGGTCTGGAACATCGAGGGCAATATCTATCTTGTCTGGCCTACATCGGGCCAGGATATCGCCCAGCAGGTGCATCAGGATGGGATTCCAGGGGTTCCTCGCAACGCCGACAGCATCTTGGACATGCTGGTCGAGCGCGGCCTTGCCTTCACCGACACCAATGGCCTGTACAAGATTGCGCCCGCAGTGCTGGCAGCCAAGATCCCCGACATCAAGCTCAACTGCATCCGCTTGCGCGACGACACCCTGATTTCCACGGATCCTATTGCGTCGGTGGATGGCAAAGTGATTGCGGATGTGGCCGCGAATGACGCTGGCCAGCCGAACGCGGCCCAGGCCCAGGCGGAGCCCGTGAAGGTGGGCGAGGCCGTCGATTCCACCCAGGCGGGGGCAGATTCGAAGGCTGCAATTGCGCAACCCGTGCCAGGCCAGCAGGCCCCCACGGGGGCCGACACACAAGCCAGCGCTCAAACAAAGCAACAAAAGGCGGGGCCGAAGCACGCGGCTGCGGTGTCTGTCCCCATGGCGGCTTTGCCATTGAACAAGGTCGAGCACATCGACCCGGAGACGGGTGAAATTCAATCGACGGCGCCGCCCACAATCCCTGTTGGCGAAGCTCGCATACCGCCCGCGTCAGCAGCGAATGCCACCGCTGAAATGGTTGCTGCAGCGGCCCAGAAGAGTGCCCAGCCGAAGAAGCCGCAGCCACGCCAGAAACCCAACCTGGTGCTGGATGGAGTAGTGGGGGAGGCGCTCAAGGCACTTGCGGAGGATCTCAAAACGGGCGCAAAGCTCTGGGGCTCACATGCCATCGTGGAAGACGATGAGCGGGTGCTCCTGGTCTGGCCAGATGCATTCAGCGGTTATGGCCTGACGCCCAGCGCCATCATCAATGACTTGTCGGCCAAGAAATGGTGTTGGTCGGATCCAATGATCCCGACAAAGAAGGTCATTGAGATCGATGTTCAGGGATCGGCGATGCGTGCGATCCGGCTGCACCATGATGTGAGCGAGGCGGTTTTGTACGCGGCAGGCCATGGCCTCTCCAGCACAGGCGAACCGGATCATGCCGAAGGCGGCACAACCGTGGACGCAAAACCTGCTGCCGCTCCGCATCGCGAGGCCTTGGTTGCCGTGGAGACGCCACAACCGCCCAAGAAGGCGCGTCAAGAACGGCCACAGGAACAAGCGGGAAGGCCAGAGGACACGGGAAATAGCAAGGGCAAGGGAGGGGGCGCTGCACAAGGCAATCCGAAACCGGCTCGTGAACCGGGCAATGCGGGCAAGACGCCCGCCGAGGCTACGTCCTCACCTGCACGAGTGGAAAAGAGCAAGCCAACCAAGCCTGATCTGCCGACTCAGTTGCCAGCTACGCCATCGCCCGAAACCCAGACTGCGCCCCAGGTTGCGGAGCCGAAGCGCCAGCATCCGCGCAGTGAACCGAAAGCCGCTCCAGCACAAAACCAGGCACCGAAACAGGATCGGGCGGCAGGGGCCAATCCGTCGCGAAGCACTCCAATCACGGGCGCTGCACCGAAAGAAATTCTGGCCGTGGCGCAAGCACCAAAGGGCCAGGCAGCGATCCCAACACAGCAGGAAATGAGTGAGAAAAAGCTTGCCCTGTTCCTAAAGTTTGCCAAACGCCATGCTGGCGCCGCATCCGACGATGGCTGGTTCGAGGCCCCCATGCGCCCCCTGTCAAGCGACATCGAGAAAGAGACGGGGTTGGAGATCAACCGGGCCTATTTCAACACCATGGCCAAGGAGCATCCTGGCCGGGTGCAAATCGACAAACGGGTCGTGAGATTCAGGGCCTGAGCGGACGGTACGCCGCGCGGACTGGGCGGCGTCAGAGCCCGGATTCTTCCAGAAAGCGGGACTCAAGTCCCTCGGACAGCGCGCCACTGATCACCAGTTTGCGCTTGGCGCGGGTCATGCCAACGTACATCAGTCGGCGCTCTTCCTCCTCAGTGGAATCCGTGTGTGGCAGGTTACCTTCCTCGCTGCCCATGATCCACACATGCTCGAATTCGAGTCCCTTGGACGAATGCAGGGTAATGATCTGAACGACGCCAGCATCTGCCGTCTTGTCTTTGGTGGTTCTCGATAGCATGGCCAGGCGCTGCGCCAGCGTGCCATTGAGGCGGCAAAACGAATCCGCAAGCGACTTCAAGAGCGACGCCTGTGGCGGCTTGCAATGCGGCGTCAGAAAGCCCGCCACCCCATGCACTACCAGGGAAGTGCGCCCCTTGAATGCCTGATCTTCCCAGGACATGAAGCCTTCGCGCAAGGACACCAGGATCTTGCGTCGTCGCTCATCCTGGACTTCGGCAAGCGCATGATCCAGGCGATCGACGCATCTGCCGGAGCTGCTGCGCGAATGGTCGTTGATCCAGGCGGAATCGACGTTGCAAAAGGCCAGTGCATTGGCAACGCCCGTCCACGAGCTATCGGCGATGCTGCGCAGCAACCCCGAAAACACCCCGCCAATGGCCTGATCCCAAATGCTTTTGCCGCCCAGGCGCTTGTAGGGGATGCCGTTCGTTGACAGGGCCACCTCGACCGTATCGAGCAGCGTGTTGGTGCGGCCCAGTACCGCCCACTGAGCATTGCTCTCGCTGCGGATGGTGCTGGCCAGAATGGCGCCTTCATCGTCTCTGGTGGGGAGGCGATGTACGACGATTTCGCCCGCTTCGGTCTTGGCTGCCTGGATGTTCTTGGGGGCGCGGTTGGTGTTCTTGCCTATGAGCTTGGCGGCGTGCTCCAGGATGTTGGGCGCGCACCGGTAGTTCACCGGCAGAGTGAGATCGATGGAGCCAAGTGCGATGGATGCTTCCTGCAATCCCGCGTAACCCAGGGCATGCCGAAACGAGTACAGGCTCTGGTCATCATCGCCGACCAGGGTCACTTCGACCCCGGCGCGACCATGGGCCAGGATCCATTCGAGCTGCACCTCGTCCATATCCTGTGCTTCATCGACCAGCAGCCACTTGATCGGCAGCGGGGCGATATCACCGCTTTGCATGCCGCGCACGGCGGTGAGCAGCAGATCAGAGAAGTCCATGACGCGCTCAGACTGCAAGATGGCCTCGTAGCTGTCGTAGACGCGCTGCATGGCGATATCAGCGAAGGCGACAGGCTGCACGCGTGCCTTGGCCGTGTCGATGGACTTGAGCACGTCGTCTAGCTTCAGATCCGGGGCGTTTTCGCGCCAGCATCGACGAACCACTGCCATGCGGTCTCCATCGCCAAGCAGCTTCGGCGGTCGGCCCTTGCTGTTGCGCTTGATCTGGGCCATCGCCAGCGAATGGAACGTGCCCACGGCCAGACGGCGGGCGTTTTCACGGCCGCAGGAATCAAGGATCCGCTCCATCAACTCGTTCGCGGCATCGCGGGTGAACGTGACAGCGCACAGCCGCCCGAGCTCATGTTTGGCGATCAAATGAGCGGCTCGCGTTGAAAGTACGCGTGTCTTGCCCGAGCCAGGGCACGCCAAGATGGTGCAATGGCCCTGTGTCTTGACCGCGCGGTCTTGGAACGGGTTGAGATCCACAGTAAACCTTCCAGCAAGAAACAAAAAGCCCAGAGCGCTTGGCAGCTCTGGGCTCTGGGACAGCCTCGGGGCCTTACGCAGCCAAGGCGGCTTCTTCCTCGGCATGCTCCGTCGCATCTGCTACCGCCGCATCAATGTCCTGTGCAACCGGGGCCTGCTTGCCCTGGTCGGCATCTAGCGCCGTGCCGCTGCGGGGATCGGTCACGTTGTCGATATCGCGGCGCTGAGCGGAAGCGATCGAGCGTATCGCCAGGGTGCGCAGTTCATTGGCCATCCGCCAGACCTTGCGCTTGGTGGTAAAAATTCCCTTGGCATGTTCACCGTCCTTGATGACATGCGACAGCCACAGCACGTCGAACAACTCAACCAGGCGATCGAGATCACGGATGATGGACATCCAGGCAACGGCGCGCGGCGAGGTGACCTTCACGGTCACATCCAGGGGGGCGGAATAGGGAATGCCGGACGCTTGGATCCCGTAGGTGTCGGCGAGCTTTTCCAATCGTGCCTGCTCATCGAAGATTGCCTTCTGCAGTTCGGCAATCTTCTGATTGACGACTTCATCCACCTTGATGCACTCCTCCTCGGACGCCAGCGCGCGCAGGATCACGGACAAGGTGAACAGGGCTTCCTCGCCGATGGTGTAGGTGCGCCGGTAGACCTGCTGAGCGTGAAACGACTTCAGCGTTGCAGTTTGCTCCAGGAAGGGCATGGACTTGGGAGTGGTATCGCGCGCCCTGCGGTTGGCAACCCGACCTTTTGCGGGTTTGTCTGCGGCGCCAGCCTTGGCCTGGGCATCGGGCTCTGCGGCACCGGTCTGAGTGTTGGTCACAGGCGCGGTTTTTTGCGGCGTGTCAGCAGCCAGGGATTCGGGAGTTTCGAGGGATTCTTTCGCCATGATGAGACCTCAAGAAGAGTGGAAAAAACTGCCGCCCGGAAAGAGCGATCGCGGCGTCAGCCGTGATAAGGCAGGCAGGACAACGGTCGAAAGTCATGCTATAGAGAGGCGCAAAGTGATCGATGGCGAAAAAGATCGGCTTGTGGCGTATTTCAAGCGAGCGTTGCTTTTGCGAAAAAAGCTTGTTGACACGGACATCGTGCATGGTAGGATTCGCCCATCCCTTGAGTGACATGCGTAACGCTGTCCTCTTGTGTGATGTAGCTGGCATCCAAAAACAAACAGCAATAAATAAACACTATAAGTGTTGGTCATACGATGTTTTTCCGTATGACTTCGCATGCAGTAATTGCATTGCACATTGGAGCGAAGCTCCCAACCCTCACTGCGGGTAAATGCAGTTGGGTTGTGAGCCAAGTAAGACCTGAACTGTTTCCCGTTGGGAAATAGGTGGGCTTTCGCTCCAACTCTGCCTTCAATGGCACTTCAAGAAGAGAACTGTCCGCACGGCGGCTTTTCTCTCCGCGCTACGTGATGTAGCCCGGTTTCAAAGACACAAGAAATTGCATCACGCCTCCGGTGTGTAGCTTTTTCTTGCGTCAAAGAATCGAGTGATCCTTTTCTGGACACTCGTCAACCCTCCATCAACAGATGGAGTTTTTAACTTCCTCGGGGAGCCAGCGTCCCGAGGGACATGGTGTATCCGAGGTTTTCCTGGAGTTCACCATGTCTGTCGTCCTTCTGGCTTGCTGCTTTTCTGTTGGTGTTTTGGCATACACATCCGGGTGTGTTACCCGGTTTGCAGAAAAGATGGGCTGGCAATAAATAAATATCGCCTTCACAACTTCGGTTGTGGGGGCGATTTGTCTGTTGGATTAACACCCTGCAGGCTTGAGCGTTCTAGCATCTGAGAGCGTTCAAGCCTGCAGGGTGCCACAGACACATTGAGTGTCATGTGCAGCATCGTGCAGGTTGTTCAACCTGTAGGAGCTCATCATGGAACTGGTAATTTTTGCAATGTGTGTATTCACTGGTGTCGTGATCAGCCGTCCTGTCATTCGCAGCATGCGTTGAGCAGGTTGGTAAAACACTATTCCAGGAGAATGCAATGGCAAACGAAAATCTGAAACGCTTGATGGAAGTGCTTCCCTTCCGTGATGCAGTACTTTTGCACAATGAACTGCGCTCTCCAAAGCCACTAAGCAAGGAGATGCAGGACAAGGTGCGACAGGCATTGCGTTCGGCGAAGTTCACCATCCTGCCGCAGCAGTGAGGACATCCCCTTCTACGGAAGGGGGGTTTTCAAATGCCCCACGTCATTGCCGGGGCATTTGAAAACAGTTTTGTTCCTCGGTCGCGTAATGCACTGAGTTCAATCGGTCGCTGGCCGAATCTTCGGATAAACAGCAATTCGTCGCTCGCAAGAGCCCTTTCACCCACGGGGATCACTTTACCCCGTTGGGGCATGGTGACCTTATTTTTATAGGAGATCACTATGCTTATGAAGGTCAATTCACCCTTTATTGACATTTCGGCGAGTCAGTATCATGCTGACAAATCGATAGTGGGCCACTCGGCCCTGGTGGAAATGCTTCGCACACCGCAGCACTTCCACCATCGACTCCATTCGCCGCATGTGGCAACACCCGCCATGGAGTTCGGGACGGCTCTGCATACGATCGTTCTGGAGCCAGCCAGTTTTGCTGCCACCTACGCGGTCGCACCAAAGTTCGATCGCCGCACCAAGGACGGCAAGGCAGAGGCTGCAGCGTGGGAAGCAGCAAATACTGGGAAGAAGTTCATTACACAAGATGAGCTTGATACTCTGTCGAGTATGCAGCAATGCATAGGAGCTCACACGGAAGCTGCGTCTAAGTTACGTCGAGGCGTAACCGAAAAAAGCTTCTTTTGGACGGATGAGGACACTGGCATCAAGTGCCGGATTCGCCCGGATTTGCTGGTGCTCGATGAGTACGGGGAGGTGGAAGCCGCCTTAGATCTGAAGTCCACGCAAAACGCCGAAAAACGGAAGTTTTCGCGGACAATGGGTGATCGCGGTTATGATCTCCAGGCTGCGTTTTATGTTGATGGTATTTCGCTGGCCATTGGTCGGGAGGTGCCATTTTATTTTCTGGCTGTGGAAACGACTGCGCCATATGGTGTTGCGCTCTACAGAACCGGGAAGAGAACGCTTGAGATTGGTCGATCGAAGTACCGTGCAGCATTGCAGATGTTGCAATGGTGCCGCGAGAACGATAAATGGCCAAGTTATCAACCGTTTGGGGAATCCGAAGAAATTGATGTTTCTGAGTACGAAGCACGATTCATTTTTGAATAAACAAATGAGGAAAACATGAGTAAAAAAAACATTTTAATCGCGATCGTCGCTACCTACCTTCTGTCTGGATGCGGGTCAATGATTGGAAGTATGGTAGATCCGAAGGTTAAGGTTAGCTCGCCATTTGTGACAAAAGTCATCGAAGGTGAGGTCGCCAAGGTTGACAAAAAAGATAATCCACGCCTGAAGAAGCCAGAGATCACTACTACAGACGCTGTGATAACACATGCTCAAGCCAACAACATCAACAGCCCAAGCACGACAAGGAAGCTGCTCGCCCTAGATATTGCGCTCGACGTATTGAGTTATGAGCCTGAGAAGGTTGAGTTTTATACGATAACTGATAATAAAACAGGAGAGAGTGTAGATATATTGCGATCAAGCATATACCCGCTCGGTAAGCCTGGTGCGTCGGTTGGCGATAAGATTCGTCTTATCTATGGCGACGCTGGCTTGCTGGCAGTCTACAACCTCACAACCAATCCCGGATTGGATGAGAGAACACGATAACAACCAGCCATTCCTACGGGGATGGCTTTCTCAAGCGTCCTACGGGGTGCTTCAGAAAGCCAGGATTTGACGCACCTGGAGTAATTCCTTGTGTTCAATGTTCCCTGCTGGGGAATTAAAATAATCAGCACACAACCGCACTCAGGTGCATTTCAACCCTCGGGGTCGCCAGTCCCCAAGGGGATTGGTGACTCCA